>NZ_JBXAFF010000047.1:0-18977 GCF_058792815.1 Microbacterium sp. MPR-TSA4 | reverse complement strand
CCTCGGCACCCGCCGCCCCTGCCCGGCCCGGCGCGGCCCGTCCCGGCGCGGCCTCTCCGGCCCGCCGCGCGTCGAACCTGCCCGGCCCGCCGCGGCCCGAACTCCTCCATCTCGCGCGGCAACGGCCACCTGGAGCCGGCACGACCCCGGAGACGGACCTGCTGGAGGAGTTCGGGCCCGGCGGTGCCCCGACACCCCTACCTCGAAGCCTCCTCCCCACGGCCGAGCACCGTGGGGCTGTCCACAGATCACGCCGGGGCGCTTCTCCGCGGCGACCGCCGTGGTGCGCTGACGGGATGCCCTCGCCTCGCGACCTCGCATCCGTCCTCCTCCGCAGCCGCCGCTGGACCACCGCGCAGTTGCGTCGGCACGGCATCGGCAAACGCGATCTGCGCCGCATGGTCGACGGCGGCTCGATCCTTCGCGTACGGCAGGGACGCTACGTCCCGGCCGACACCGATCCCGCCCTGGTCACGGCGGCCCGGCTCGGAGCCCGGCTGGGCTGCATCTCGCTGCTGTCGGCGCTCGGCGTCTTCGTGCGCGACACGGCGACCCTGCATGTGCACATCGATCGCGGAGCGAGTCGCCTGCCCCCGCGGGACGCGCGCATCGTCGCGCACTGGCGCGAAGCGGATGCCGACGGCGAGGGCGCGCTGACGGTCGATGTCGTCAGCGCGCTCGTGCAAGCCGTGCTCTGCCAGTCCCCGCGGGATGCCGTGGCCACCCTCGACTCCGCCTGGCACCACGGCCTCGTCGACGAGGGCGGCATCGCCGAGGTGTTCCGGCGCCTCCCCCACCGGCACCGGGCGCTGCGCCCTCTCGTCGACCCGCGGAGCGAGGCGGGGACGGAGACCCTCATGCGATTGCTGCTGCGGACGCTCGGTCACGACGTGCAGGTGCAGGTGGAGATCGCCGGCGTCGGCCGCGTCGACCTGCTGGTGGACGGATGGCTGATCGTCGAGTGCGACAGCCGCGGGTTCCACGCGGACTGGGCCGCTCGGCGGCGGGACCTGCGGCGTGACCTCGCAGCGGCGCGGCTCGGGTACACCACCGTGCGGCCGCTGGCGGAGGACATCCTGTTCGCGTACGACGACCTGGTGGCCGCGATGCGCGACGTGCTCCGTCACCCCCGGGCCGTGTCAGCGCGCGGCGTCCCGAACTCCTCCAGGTCGCGGCGCTCACGGCGCCGACCCTCCCCCACCGCCGAATGAACCACGGGATGGAGGAGTGCGGGACGAGCGCAGGGGCCCGGAGCGCCGCCGCGCTCACCCCGCGGGGTCAGGCGTCGAAGCCCTCGCCGATGAGCTCGATGAGCTCCTCGCGCTCCTCGACCGAGAGGAACGCCCCCGCGGCGGCGTTGAGCTGGAACGCCTCGAGGTCCTCCAGGCTGTACTCGAACGTCTCCGCGAGCAGCGCCAGCTCGCGCGTCAGCGAGGTCCGGCTCATCGTGCGGTTGTCGACGTTGACCGTCACGGCGAAGCCAAGCTGGTACAGCAGGTCGAACGGGTGGTCCTCCAGGCTCGTGCCCCACGCGGCGATCGCGCCGGTCTGCAGGTTGGACGACGGCGAGAGCTCGAGCGGGATCTCGCGGTCGCGCACCCACCGGGCGAGGTCGCCGAAGGTGACCAGCACCTCCTCGCCCTTCTGCTGCACGACCTCCAGGTCCTCCGCGATGCGCACGCCGTGGCCGAGGCGCAGGGCGCGGCCGTCCAGCAGCGCCGACCGGATCGAGTCGAGACCCGCAGCCTCGCCGGCGTGCACCGTCACGGGGAAGAACTCCGACGCGAGGTAGTCGAACGCGGCGCGGTGACGGGACGGGAGGAACCCGTCCTCCGCTCCCGCGATGTCGAAGCCGACGGCGCCGCGCCCGCGGAAAGCCACGGCGAGCCGGGCGATCTCCAGCGACCGGTCGGCGTGGCGCATCGCGGTGATCAGCTGGCCGACGCGGATGTCGCGACCCGAGCGGTCGACGGCGTCCTCGCCCTCCTCGATGCCCTCCTGCACGGCTTCGACGGCCTCCTCGAGGCTGAGGCCTCCGCCGATGTGCTGCTCGGGAGCCCACCGCACCTCGCCGTAGATCACGCCGTCGGCGGCGAGGTCCTCGACGAACTCCTTCGCGACGCGCCGCAGCCCGTCGGCGCTCTGCATGACCGCCGTCGTCAGGTCGAAGGTCTTCAGGTACTCCACCAGCGAGCCGGAGTCGCTCTGGTCCTCGAACCAGTCGGCGAGCTCGTCGGCATCCGTCGACGGGACGTCGAGACCGATCTCGTCGGCGAGCTCGATGATCGTCTGGGGGCGCAGGGCGCCGTCGAGGTGGTCGTGGAGCGACACCTTCGGGAGCGACCGGATCGAGACGCCTTCGATCTTCGGGTCTGCGTGCGGGTCGATGGCCATGAGGGCTTCCTTCTGGTGGGGTGACGCGGAGAGGGCGGCGGGTCAGGCGGTGATGCGCTCGAGGACGATCGGCGCGGATGCCGGGGCGTCCGTTCCGATCTCCCAAGCGCCCTCGAGGGCGTCGAGGGCGCGCTCGAAGCGCTTCCCATCATCCGCCAGGAGGGTGAACAACGGCTGACCGGCGGTGATCGGCGCGCCGGGCTTGACGTGCAGGTCGATGCCGGCCGCGTGGACGACGGGGTCCTGGGCGCGCGCACGACCGGCGCCGAGGCGCCACGCGGCGATCCCAAAAGGCAGCGCCTCCAGACGGGTGAGCACCCCGTCGCGCGGCGCCGTGACGGTGTGGGTCTCCCGCGGGGTCGGCAGCGGCGCGTCGGGATCGCCGTCCTGGGCGCGGATCATCTCCCGCCAGGCGTCCATCGCCCGGCCGTCGCGGAGCGCCGCCTCGACATCGGCGTCGGGCTGTCCGGCGAGGGCGAGCATCTCGCGGGCGAGCGCGACGGTCAGCTCGACGATGTCGGCGGGACCGCCACCGGCGAGCACCTCGACCGACTCCCGCACCTCGTTGGCGTTGCCGATGGCGAGGCCGAGCGGCGTGTTCATGTCGGTGAGCAGCGCCGTGGTCGCAACTCCGGAGTCGGTGCCCAGGGCCACCATGGTGCGGGCGAGCTCGCGCGCCTTGTCGACGTCGCGCATGAATGCGCCGGAGCCGAACTTGACGTCCAGCACGAGCGCGTCGGTGCCCTCGGCGATCTTCTTGGACATGATGCTCGAGGCGATCAGCGGGATGGCCTCGACCGTGCCGGTGACGTCGCGCAGGGCGTACAGCCGCTTGTCCGCCGGCGCGAGGCCGGAACCGGCCGCGCAGATGACGGCGCCGACGTCGCGCAGCTGCGCGAACATCTCCTCGTTCGACAGCGCGGCGCGCCATCCCGGGATGGACTCGAGCTTGTCGAGCGTGCCGCCGGTGTGACCGAGTCCCCGGCCGGACAGCTGCGGCACGGCGACGCCGAAGGCGGCGACGAGCGGCGCGAGCGGCAGGGTGATCTTGTCGCCGACCCCGCCGGTGGAGTGCTTGTCGACGGTGCGCTTGCCGAGTCCGGCGAAGCTCATCCGCTCCCCCGAGGCGATCATCGCGTCGGTCATGACGCGGATCTCGTCGCGGTTCATGCCGTTGAGCAGCACCGCCATCGCGAACGCGGCCATCTGCGAGTCGGCGACGTACTCACGCGTGTAGGCGTCGATCATCCAGCGCAGGGCGTCTTCGGCCACCGCCCCGCCGTCGCGCTTGGTGCGGATGACGTCGACGGCGTCGAACGGCTCCACGGCGGCATCCGTCGTCGAGCTCATCGCGACACCTCGTCGAGGTCGCGGGGACCGAACGCGTCGGGCAGCACCTCGTCGATCGTGCGGATGCCGGAGACGGTCTCCAGCAGCATGCCGGGGAGGGCGAACTCGTTGAGGAGCTGGCGGCATCGCCCGCACGGCATGATCGTCTCGCCGTCGTTGTTGACGCACACGAACGCGACGAGCTGGCCGCCGCCGGACATGTGCAGATCGCCGACGAGCGCGCACTCCGCGCACAGGCCCACCCCGTAGGACGCGTTCTCGACGTTGCATCCCGACACGATCCGCCCGTCGCTGACGAGCGCCGCAGCGCCCACCCGGTAGCGGGAGTACGGCGCGTAGGCGCGCTGCATCGCGTCGGTGGCGACGGCGCGCAGCTCGTCCCAGTCGATGTCGGTCATGTGAGAGGTCACTCCTTGATATAGGGCTTGCCGGATGCCGCGGGCCCGCGGATCTGACCGGCGAAGCCGGCGACCGCGAGGATCGTCACGACGTAGGGCAGCATGAGCATGAACTCGCTGGGGATCGGTGTCTTCAGGATCGTCAGCAGGTTCTGCAGGTTGGTCGCGAAGCCGAACAGCAGTGCGGCGAGGGTCGCGCGGATCGGGTCCCAGCGACCGAAGATGACCGCCGCGAGGGCGATGAAGCCGAGTCCGGCGGTCATGTCCTTTCCGAACTGCGGCACCGAGACGAGCGTGAAGTACGCGCCGCCGATGCCGGCGATCGCGCCGGCCAGCGACACGTTCCAGAACCGGGACGTGTTCACCTTGATGCCGACCGTGTCGGCCGCCTGCGGGTGCTCGCCCACCGCGCGCAGGCGCAGGCCCCACCGCGTGCGGTAGAGGCCCCAGGCCACGAGCGGCACCGTCACGAACATGAGGTACACGATGAAGGTCTGGTTGAACAGCACCGGGCCGAGGATCGGGATCTCGCTCAGCACCGGGATCTGGATGCGGCCGAAGCGCTCGGGGGTGTTGAGCTGCTGCTCGTTGGGAGCCAGCAGCGCGCCGTACAGGAAGCCGGTCAGACCGGTCACGAGGACGTTCAGCACGACACCGACGATGACCTGGTCGACGAGGTACTTGATCGCGAACGCCGCGAGCACGAACGAGACGAGCACGCCTCCGACCATGGCCCCGAGCAGCCCGATGAACGGGTTGTGCGTGATGCTGGAGAGCACGGCGGCCGAGAACGCGCCGAGCAGCAGCTGCCCTTCGATCGCGACGTTGACCACGCCCACGCGTTCGCCGATCACACCGCCGAGCGCACCGAAGACGAGGGGCACCGAGAGCGAGACGGCGCCGAACAGCAGGCTCGAGACGGGCACGAACCCGTCGGCGGCGGCCCACACCAGGAACGCCACGACGCCGAGGACGCCGAACGCGATCGTCAGCCACAGGGACGGACGCCGGTAGGTCCATGCCCGCCAGGCCGCACCGAGGGTCAGCACGATCAGCACGGCCCACAGCGCCCAGGCGGTCGGCGCGGTGGGGACGCCCACGTCGGGCAGGCCGAAGGACTGCGACGGGTCGCCGAGGCGGAAGGTCGAGATGCCGTCGCGCGGCGCCAGGCCGAACAGCGCCGCCAGCAGCACGACGATCACCGCGAGGACGATGGGCGCCTTGAAGTGGCGCTCCCGGACGACGGCCAGCTGGATGGTGCCGTCGCTCTGCTCGATCTGGGCTGCCGGTGTCGAGGCGCTCATGCGGCCACCGCCTTCTTCGCGGCCTTCGCTCGCGCTTTGGCCGCCTTCTCTGCGTCGGTCTTGGGAAGGAAGAACACGGCGCGCAGCAGCGGCGGCGCCGCGATGAACAGCACGATCAGCGACTGCACGACGAGCACGATGTCCACGGGGATGCCCTGGGCCTGCATCGAGAAGGACCCCGCCTTGAGTGCGCCGAAGAGGATGCCGGCCGCCAGCGTCCCCCACGCGCGGCTGCGCCCGAGGAGGGCGACGGTGATCGCGTCGAAGCCGATGCCGGCGTCGATCGTCGCGCCGAAACCCGTGGTGACGGTGCCCTGGACCTGGTTCATGGCGGCGAGTCCGGCCAGACCGCCCGCGAAGAGCATCGCGTAGATGTAGAGGCGGTCCACGCTCATGCCCGCGGCCCGGGCGGCGCGCGGGTTCTCGCCGACGGCGCGCAGCCGCAGGCCGAGGCTCGAGCGCTCGATGAGCCACCACACGAACACGGTGGCCGCGAGCACCACGACGAAGCCCCAGTCCAGCTGCGGGAAGAGCGGGCCGAGGAGGTCGGGGAACTGCGCGGAGGCGGGCGTGGGCCTCGTCTGCGGCTGGTTGGTGCCGGGCGCCTGCAGCAGCCCGGGCGTGCGCGTCATCCAGAGCAGGAGGTAGAACGCGACGTAGTTGAGCATGATCGTGAGGATCACCTCGTGCGCCCCGGTCTTGGCCTTCAGCAGGCCCACGAGGCCGCCCCAGAGCGCACCGCCGACGATGCCGGCGAGCAGCGTGAGGGGAAGGTGCAGCCACATCGGCAGATCGAGGTTGAACGCGAACAGGCCGGCGAAGATCGCACCGACGAGCATCTGACCACGTGCGCCGATGTTGAACAGTCCCGCACGGAAGGCGAGAGCGACGCCGAGGCCGGCCGCGATGAGCGGCGTCGCGAACCCGAGCGAGTTGGTCAGGGGGCGGATCTGCGCCGCGAAGTCGGCGCCGCGGGCGTTGAACACGGCACCCCGGAAGAGCGCCTCGTAGCCGTTGTAGACGGCCTGCCAGATCGCGACGAGGGTGTCGCCGGGCCGCGCGAAGAAGTAGGAGGATGCCGCCTGCACGTCCTTGTTGGTCACGGCGATGAGGATGCCGCCGACGATCATGGCGAGCACGATGGCCAGGAATGTCGTCACCGCGCTGCCGCGCAGCAGCTCCTTGAGGAAGACTCCCGACCGCGTCGGCGGGAACTCCTCTCCCTCGCGGGGTGCGGGCTCGCCGGTCAGCGGACCGGTCGCGCGGGGCAGCTCGGCGTCGCCGTGCGGCGCGCCCGTGCCGTCGTTGATGGGCGTCGATCCGCTCATGCGGCCACCTCCGGGTCGTGTGCTCCGGCCATCATGAGACCGAGGGTGTCGCGGGGCGTGTCACCGGGGACGACGCCGACGATCGTGCCGCGATACATCACGGCGATGCGGTCGGCGAGCGCGCTGACCTCGTCCAGCTCGGTGGAGACGACGATGACGGGGATGCTGGAATCGCGCGTCTCGATGATGCGACGGTGGATGAACTCGATCGAGCCGACGTCGACACCGCGGGTCGGCTGGGCGACGACGAGCAGGCGGAGCTCGCGGCTCATCTCCCGGGCGATGACGACCTTCTGCTGGTTTCCGCCCGAGAGGGTGCCGGCGAGGGTGTCCGGTCCCTGCGTGCGGATGTCGTACTCCTGGATGCGGTCGCGGGCGAACGCGTCGATCGCGCCCCGGCGCAGCGTGCCGGCGGCGGCGAAGGCCGACTCCGCGGAGCGGTCCAGGATGAGGTTCTCGGCGACGGAGAACCCGCCGACGAGGCCGTCCTCCTTGCGGTCTTCGGGGACGAACCCGACGCCTTCGTCGAGGATCGCACGGACGTTCTTGCCGACGAGTTCGGTGCCGTCGAGGCTGATGGAGCCCTCGACGCGGGCGGCCAGCCCGACGATCGCCTCGACGAGCTCGGTCTGCCCGTTGCCCTGGACGCCGGCGACGGCGAGCACCTCACCGGGACGCACCTCGAGGTCGACGTCGTCGACGACGATCGCACCGGATGCCGTGAGCACGCGCAGCCCGCGCACGCTCAGCCCGCCCTCGCGCGTCCGCGGCGCCTCCTTGTGCACGGTCAGCTCGACGGCGCGTCCGACCATGAGGGAGGCGAGCTCGGCGTTCGTCGCGGTGGGCGACGCCTCGCCGACGACCTTGCCGAGGCGGATGACGGTGATGCGGTCCGCCACTTCGCGGACCTCACGCAGCTTGTGGGTGATGAAGACGATGGAGGTGCCCTCGTCGCGCAGCTGGCGCATGATCGCCATCAGCTCGTCGGTCTCCTGGGGAGTGAGCACGGCGGTCGGCTCGTCGAACACGAGCACCTTCGCGTCGCGCGAGAGCGCTTTGATGATCTCGACGCGCTGCTGCACGCCGACGGGGAGGTCGCCCACGAGGGCGTCGGGGTCGATCTCGAAGCCGAAGCGCTGCGCGACGCTGCGCACGTGTGCACGGGCGGCGTTGAGGTCGAGACGGCCGAAGGCCTTGGTGTCCTCGTGGCCGAGCATGACGTTCTCGGCGACGGTGAAGACGGGGATGAGCATGAAGTGCTGGTGGACCATGCCGATGCCCGCGGCCATGGCGTCGCCGGGGCCGCGGAAGTGCTGCGCCTGGTCGTCGAGGAGGATCTCGCCCTCGTCGGCGCGATAGAGGCCGTACAGCACGTTCATGAGCGTGGACTTGCCGGCGCCGTTCTCGCCGAGGAGCGCGTGGATCTCCCCGGATTCGACCACGAGATCGATGTGGTCGTTGGCGACGAGGCTGCCGAATCTCTTCGTGATCCCGCGGAGCTCGAGCTTCATAGATGCACCCTACCTGGGTCGGAATTTCTGGCGGAAGGCGGACGAACGGAACTCGGGGCGAGCAGCTTGCGGCTGCTCGCCCCGAGTGCGTCCGCGTCAGATCAGGAGCCGGCGGGCGAGTTCTTCGACTCGACCTTGATGGTCCCCGCGATGATGTCGTCCTGGAGCTTGGTCAGCTCGTCGGTGAGACCGGCCGGCAGCTTCGACTCGAAGTCGTGGAAGCTCGAGAGCTTGACGCCCTCGTTCTTCAGCGTGCCGACGTAGGGGGTCGGGTCGAACTCGCCCTTGGAAGCCGCGATCGTCGCGTCGTACACGGCGACGTCGATGGCCTTCATGATCGAGACGAGGGTGACCGAGGCGACGTTCGGGTCGGCGACGGCGAGGTCGCTGTCGACGCCGAGCATCAGGGTGTCCTTGCCGCTGTCGGCGATCGCCGCCGCCGCGCTCTTGTAGATGGGTCCGCCGACGGGGAGGATGACGTCGACGCCCTGGTCGAGAACGCCCTGCGCGGTCTGCTTGGCCGTGTCGTTGGCGTCGAAGGCCCCGGTGAACGAGCCCTTCTGCTCAGCGCTGTCCCAACCGACGACCTGGACGTTGGCGCTCTTGTCCTCGTTGTACTTCTTCACGCCCTGCTCGTAGCCGTCCATGAAGACCGCGACGGAGGGGATCTGCATGCCGCCGAAGGTGCCGACCTTGTTCACGCCGGCCTGCGCCGACCATGCCGCGGCGGCGTAGCCGCCCAGGTAGGCCGCCTCGGCGGTGTTGAAGACGAGGGGCTTGATGTTCGGGGCGTCGGTCTTGCCGTCGAAGTCGGTGTCGGCGTAGTCGTCGATGATCGCGAAGTCCAGCGTCGGGTTCGCCTTGGCGGCCTCGACCGTGGCGGCGGCGAGCTTGAAGCCGACCGAGATGATCAGGGTGCAGCCCTCGGAGATGGCGGTCGTCATGTTCGGCGCGTAGTCGTTGTCGTTGGTCGACTCGAACTCGACGGCCTGGATGCCGAGCTCGCCGACGGCCTTGTCCATGCCGTTCTTGGCGGACTCGTTGAACGACTTGTCGTCCCAACCGCCCGCGTCCGAGACCAGGCAGGGCTTGAAACCGTCGACGACGGTGCCGCCCGCGGCTCCCGTCCCGGTGCTCGCGGCGTCAGGGGCCGAGCCGCAGCCGGCGAGGGCGATGATGAGCCCCGCGGCAGCTGTGATGCCGGCGAGCTTCTTGGTGGTCGAGATGGTCAATGCAGCCTCCACATTGATAGACCCACGGATTTCGCGGGCGCACGGATCGAAGTTACCTACTGTGACGTGGGATTTGCACGCTGCACACCCGGGTGCGGGCGAAAGGTTACAAAGACGCAATCAAGCGGACACGCAGGCGGCATCCTGCCCGTCGCCGCGACTCAGAGGACGTCGCCGCGACCCGTCAGCTTCAACGCGTCGACGACGCCCTTGACGCGCTGGGCGTGCTCGCTGGTGGTCACCAGGAGCGCGTCCGGGGTGTCGACGACGACGATGTCCTTCACGCCGATGAGGCTGATGACGCGGTTGGTGTGGCTGACGACGATGCCGCTCGCGGCATCCGAGAGGATGCGGGCGTTCTCGCCGAGGATCGCCAGATCGTTCTTGCGTCCCCCGCTGTTGAGCTTGGCGAGGCTGGCGAAGTCGCCGACGTCGTCCCAGTCGAAGTGCCCCGGCACGACGGCCAGCCGCCCCTTCTCGGCCGCCGGCTCCGCCACGACGTAGTCGATCGCGATCTTGGGCAGCTTCGGCCAGATCCGGTCGACGGCGGGTCCCCGCCGCTCGCGGTCGTCCCAGGCCTCGGCCAGCTCGAGCAGTCCCGCGTGCAGCTCGGGGTTGTTGGCCGCGATCTCGGCGAGCAGCACATCGGCGCGCGAGATGAACATGCCCGCGTTCCAGAGGTAGTCGCGGTCGGCGAGGTACTTCTTCGCCGTCTCGAGGTCGGGCTTCTCCACGAAGCGCTCGACGAGCGACGCGTCTCGCGCCCCGTCGACGATCAGCTCACCGCCGCGCTTGATGTAGCCGAACCCCACGGCGGGCTCCGAGGGGGCGATTCCGACGGTGCAGATGTAGCCCTCGCGCGCGACCTCGACGGCGTCGCGGACCGCGAACTCGAACACGCGCGTGCCGCGGATCACGTGGTCGGCGGCGAACGAGCCGATGATCACGTCGGGCTCTCGGCGGTGGAGGATCGCCGCGGCCAGGCCGATCGCGGCCGCCGAGTCGCGCGGCTCGGACTCGAGGAAGACGTTGTGGTCGGGGATGCCGGGAAGCTGCTCCTCCACCGCGGCGCGATGCGCGCGCCCCGTGACGACCGCGATGCGGTCGGCACCGGACAGCGGCGCGAGGCGGTCCCACGTGTCGCGCAGCAGCGAGTGGCCCGACCCGGTGAGGTCGTGCAGGAACTTGGGCGCATCCGCGCGGGAGAGGGGCCACAGGCGGCTGCCGACACCCCCCGCGGGGATCACGGCGTAGAAGTCGTCGATCGGATCGGCCATGCAGACAGGCTAGCCGTCGGCGGGTGACGCACCCGTTTCCGAAAGAAGGCGGTTTCATTCCGGTTCTCTCGATATCGAGAGAACTTAGGGTCGCCTTCCTCGCCCATGTCTCGAACGCCGACCTAGGATATGAGTGCGCCCGTGTGCGACGCCGAGGGTCCAGTGCCGTTGTGAACCCCGGGGCCGAAGTCCTGCCCCCGCCGTACCGAGGTGTCCGTTCACACCAAGGGAGGACGACCGTGTCTGCACCAGCACGCGTCACACCGTCGGTAGCACAGACCACGTCCAAGACGCCGCGCGGAACGCTCTACCGCGGCAACGAGGGCATGTGGTCCTGGGTTCTGCACCGCATCACCGGCGTCGCCATCTTCTTCTTCCTGCTCGTGCACGTGCTCGACACCGCGCTGATCCGCCTCTCCCCCGAGGCGTACGACGCGGTCATCGGCACGTACAAGAACCCGATCATGGGCTTCGGCGAGGTCGCCCTCGTCGCGGCGATCGTCTACCACGCCTTCAACGGCCTGCGCATCATCGCGGTCGACCTGTGGCCGTGGGCGACCCGTCACCAGCGTCAGCTGTGGTGGGGCGTGCTGGGCCTGTGGGTCGTGACCGTGGGCGGCTTCGCCGCACGCCACATCCCCATCGTGCTCTCGAACATCGGAGGCGGTCACTGATGTCCACCCTCACCCCGAGCGACGAGCAGGCCATCCCGGCGCCGCGCACCCCTCAGGTGCGCAAGAAGGGCGCGAACCTGGAGAAGGCCGGCTGGATCTACATGCGCGTGTCCGGTGTGCTGCTGGTCGTGCTCATCTTCGGCCACCTCTTCGTCAACCTGATGCTGGGCGAAGGCATCCACGGCATCGACTTCGCGTTCGTGGCGGGCAAGTTCGCGAGCCCGTTCTGGCAGGTCTGGGACGTGTTGATGCTGTGGCTCGCCCTCATCCACGGCGCGAACGGCATGCGCACGATCGTCAACGACTACGTCGTCGGCGCCACCACCCGCAAGGTGCTCGTCTGGGCGCTGTGGGTCGCCGCAGGGTTCCTGATCCTGCTCGGCACCCTCGTCGTGTTCACCTTCGACCCGTGCCTGGGTGTGGAGAACTCGACGACGGACTGGCTCATCCAGATGTGCGCCGCACGCTGACACCGCACAAGACGACGCAGAAGACAAGGCATCCCTGACGTGACTACCCAGCATCCCGAGGCCGTCCTGAAGGACGGCGTGTACTACCACGAGTTCGACATCGTCATCGTGGGCGCCGGCGGCGCCGGCATGCGCGCCGCGATCGAGGCCGGGCCCGGCGCCCGCACCGCCGTCATCACCAAGCTGTACCCGACCCGCTCGCACACCGGTGCGGCCCAGGGCGGCATGGCGGCGGCGCTCGCGAACGTCGAAGAGGACTCCTGGGAGTGGCACACCTTCGACACCGTCAAGGGCGGCGACTACCTCGTCGACCAGGATGCCGCGGAGATCCTCGCCCGCGAGGCCATCGACGCCGTCATCGACCTCGAGAACATGGGCCTGCCGTTCAACCGCACCCCCGAGGGCAAGATCGACCAGCGCCGCTTCGGCGGGCACACGGCCGACCACGGCAAGACCCCGGTCCGCCGCGCGTGCTACGCCGCCGACCGCACCGGACACATGATCCTGCAGACGCTGTTCCAGAACTGCGTGCGGCTCGGCATCAACTTCTTCAACGAGTACTACGCGCTCGACCTGATCACGGTGAAGGATGCCGACGGCAACACCCAGGTCGCCGGCGTCGTCGCCTACGAGCTGGCCACGGGCGACCTGCACGTCTTCCACTCCAAGGCCGTCATCTTCGCCACGGGCGGTTTCGGCAAGATCTACAAGACGACCTCCAACGCGCACACCCTCACCGGCGACGGCGTGGGCATCGTGTGGCGCAAGGGCCTGCCGCTGGAGGACATCGAGTTCTTCCAGTTCCACCCGACCGGTCTCGCGGGTCTCGGCATCCTGCTCACCGAAGGCGCCCGCGGCGAGGGCGCGATCCTCCGCAACGCCTCCGGCGAGCGGTTCATGGAGCGCTACGCGCCGACCATCAAGGACCTCGCCCCGCGTGACATCGTCGCCCGCTGCATGGTCAAGGAGGTGCTCGAAGGCCGCGGCGCCGGTCCCCACAAGGACTACGTGTACCTGGACTGCACCCACCTCGGGGCCGAGGTGCTGGAGACCAAGCTCCCCGACATCACCGAGTTCGCGCGCACCTACCTGGGCGTCGACCCCGTCACCGAGCCGGTGCCGGTCATGCCGACGGCCCACTACGCCATGGGCGGCATCCCGACCAACAACAACGGCGAGGTGCTGCAGGACAACGACACCGTCGTGCCCGGCCTCTACGCCGCCGGCGAGTGCGCGTGCGTGTCGGTGCACGGCGCCAACCGCCTGGGCACCAACTCGCTGCTCGACATCAACGTCTTCGGCAAGCGCAGCGGCCGCAACGCCGTCGAGTACGTGCAGACGGCCGACTTCGTGCCGCTGCCCGAGGACCCGGCCAAGGAGGTCCGCGAGATGCTCGAGGGCCTGCGCGCGAACGCGGGCACCGAGCGCGTCGCGGTGCTGCGCAAGAAGCTGCAGGAGGAGATGGACGCCAACGCCCAGGTCTTCCGCACCGAGGAGACCCTCACCAACGTGATGGGCACCATCCACGACCTGCGCCAGCGCTTCAAGAACGTGCACATCGACGACAAGGGCAAGCGCTTCAACACCGACCTGCTCGAGGCCGTCGAGCTCGGCTTCCTGCTCGACCTCGCCGAGATCGTCGCGTACGCCGCCCGCAACCGCCGCGAGAGCCGCGGCGGCCACATGCGCGAGGACTACCCCGACCGCGACGACGAGCAGTACATGCAGCACACGATGGCCTACCTCACGGGCGACCCGCACTCCCCCGACCCCGAGGACCACATCAAGCTCGACTGGAAGCCCGTCGTGTTCACGAAGAACGACAAGGGCGAGTTGAACTACCCCCCGATGGAGAGGAAGTACTGATGACGACCGCCATCGTCGAACAGGACGTCGTCGCCGAGACGACCGGTGAGGCTCCGATCCAGTCGTACCTCGTCACCTTCATCATCCGTCGCTTCGACCCCGAGACCGACAGCGAGCCGCGCTGGGTCGACTACGACGTCGAGATGTACCCCACCGACCGGGTGCTCGACGCGCTGCACAAGATCAAGTGGGAGGTCGACGGCTCGCTCACCTTCCGCCGCTCGTGCGCGCACGGCATCTGCGGCTCCGACGCCATGCGCATCAACGGCCGCAACCGTCTGGCGTGCAAGACGCTGATCAAGGACCTCGACATCTCGAAGCCGATCTACGTCGAGGCGATCAAGGGCCTGCCGCTGGAGAAGGACCTCGTCGTCGACATGGAGCCGTTCTTCGCGTCGTACCGCGAGGTGCAGCCGTTCCTCATCGCCAACAGCAAGCCCGAGGCCGGCAAGGAGCGCATCCAGTCGATCGTCGACCGCGAGATCTTCGACGACACCACCAAGTGCATCCTCTGCGCCGCGTGCACGTCGTCGTGTCCCGTGTTCTGGACCGACGGGCAGTACTTCGGCCCGGCCGCGATCGTCAACGCGCACCGCTTCATCTTCGACTCGCGCGACGACGCGGCCGATGTGCGCCTGGACATCCTCAACGACAAGGAAGGCGTCTGGCGCTGCCGTACGACCTTCAACTGCACCGAGGCGTGCCCCCGCGGCATCGAGGTCACCAAGGCCATCGCCGAAGTCAAGCAGGCCGTGCTGCGCGGCGGGCGCTGAGACGACCACGGATGCCGGGTCCCGCGCCCCGGCGGGGGCCACGGCATCCACGATCGCTACTCTGAACGGGTGACGGATTCGTCGGAACGCGCGGACGCCGTGTGGCGCGCGCGCTGGGAGCAGTCGCCGCTGCGCGAGCGGCTGGACGAGCCGATCGAGCGCGCGACGAAGATCACGCGCAAGACCCTCGCGTGGTTCCCGATCCGCGTGTGGCGCCACTTCCTGAGGGCGAACGGGTTCCTGCTGGCGGCGGCGATCAGCTACCAATCGCTGTTCGCGATCTTCGCGGTGATCTACTTCGGCTTCGCGATCGTCGGCATCTGGCTCGGCGGCAGCGAGCAGGCGATCGACGGCCTCATCCAGATCGTCAACCTGTACATCCCCGGACTCATCGGCAAGCAGGACGGGCAGGGCCTGGTCAGCGAGGCGGACGTCGCGCAGATCGCCCAGGAGTCGGCGAGCGTGCTCGCCATCACCGGTGCGGTCGCCTTCGTCGCCGCCCTGTGGACGGCGATCGGGTTCGTCACCTTCACCCGCCGCGCGGTGCGCGACATCTTCGGCCTCCCGTTCGACACCCGCAGCTACGTGCTGCTGAAGGCGCGCGACTTCCTGGCCGCCGCCCTGTTCGGTCTGGCCCTCGTCGTCGGCGCGGTGCTGGCCACCATCGCGGCCGGGGCGATCGAGCTGCTCTTCAGGCTGTTCGACTGGCCCGACTACTCGGGGTGGGTGTGGGGCACCGGCCGGGTCGCCTCGGCAGCGGTCGCCTTCGCGATCAACACCGCGGCGATCGCCGCCCTCATCCGTTTCCTGACCGGGACGTCGCTGCGGTGGCGGCTCATCGCCCCGGGCGCCGCGCTCGGCGGCGCGGCGATGGTCGTGCTGCAGTACGGCGCCGGCATCCTCCTGTCGTACTCCCCCTCCAACCCGCTGCTGGCCACGTTCTCCGTGTTCGTCGGCTTCCTGCTGTGGTTCCGCCTCGTGGGGATCGTGATCCTCGTCGCCGCCTCGTGGGTGGCCCTCACGGCCCAGGACGCCGACGTCCCGATCGAGCAGCTCAGCGAGGACGAGCAGCGCCGCCGCGAGCACGCCGCACTCCTCCTCGCGGCCCGCATCCGCGTGCGCGACGCGCATCTGGCGCGCGGCGAAGCGCCCTGGTGGGGCCGGTGGAGCGCCACCCGCGAGCTGAGGCGCGCCGAGGACGACCTCGCCCGCATCGAGGCGGACGCACCGCCGCCGCGGCGCGGGCTGCTGCTGGACTGACCCCGACATCGCCCGAGCCGGCCGTGTCGGAGACGCTGGTTAGGGTGGTCTGGTGCCTCGAAACCTCCGCGTCGCCTCGGTCAACGTCAACGGCATCCGTGCCGCCGCTCGCAAGGGGATGCGGCCCTGGCTCGAGTCCGCCGGCGTCGACGTGCTCACCCTGCAGGAGGTGCGCGGCGAGGCCGCACATCTGGCCGAGGCGCTGCCGGGCTGGCACGTCGTCAACGACGAGGCGCTGGCGAAGGGCCGCGCCGGCGTCGCGATCGCGGCGCGCGCACCCATCGACGTCTGGCGCGTCGAGCTCGGAGACGAGGCGCTCGACTCGCGGGGCCGCTGGGTGGAGGCCGACATCGACGTGGACGGCGAGCGCCTCACGGTCGTGAGCGCGTACGTCCACACCGGTGAGGCCGACACCGAGAAGCAAGTCGCCAAGTACGCCTTCCTCGACGCGATGGAGGCGCGGATGCCGCGGCTCGGCGCTCTCGCGCTGATCACCGGCGATCTCAACGTCGGTCACCGCGAGCTCGACATCCGCAATTGGCGCGGCAACGTGAAGAAGGCGGGCTTCCTGCCGCGGGAGCGCGCGTACTTCGACCGGTTCCTCGGCCCGGCCGGTGCCGAGGTCGCCTGCATCGACGGGACCACCGGCACCGGCCTGGGCTGGGTCGACGTCGGCCGCCGCTGGGCGGGCGAGGTCGACGGACCGTACTCCTGGTGGTCGAACCGGGGGAAGGCGTTCGACACCGACACCGGATGGCGCATCGACTACCACCTCGCCAGCCCGGCGCTCGCGGAGCGGGTGGTCGACTACCGCGTCGTGCGCGCCCCCTCCTGGGACACCCGGTGGAGCGATCACGCGCCCGTCATCGCCGACTACTCGTTCTGGCGACGGCGCGGCGGCGGTCGCGGGCGGGCGGGGACCCGGCATCCGTTCTCTAGACTTGGACGATGACCAGGCCCCGCCTCTACTCCGGAATGCAGCCCTCCGCCGACTCCCTCCAGCTCGGCAACTACATCGGGGCTCTCCTGCAGTGGCGTGACCTGCAGGAGGCGTACGAGGCGTTCTTCTCGGTCGTCGACCTCCACGCGCTCACCCAGCCGAACGACCCGGCGGAGCTGCGCGAGAAGACCCGCCGCACGGCGGCGCAGTACATCGCGGCCGGCATCGAGCCGTCGAAGTCGACCCTCTACGTGCAGTCGCACGTGCGGGCGCACGCCGAGCTCGCCTGGGTGCTGTCGACGATCACCGGCTTCGGCGAGGCCGGCCGCATGACGCAGTTCAAGGACAAGTCCGCCCGGTACGGCGCCGATCAGACGAATGTGGGCCTGTTCACCTATCCGGTGCTGATGGCGGCCGACATCCTGCTCTACCAGACCGACATCGTGCCGGTCGGCGACGACCAGAAGCAGCACGTCGAGCTCACCCGCGACCTCGCCGAGCGCTTCAACGGCCGGTACGGCGAGACGTTCCGGGTGCCGATGCCGGTGATCCAGAAGGACACCGCCCGCATCTACGACCTGCAGAACCCGACGTCGAAGATGAGCAAGTCCGCCGAGTCCGACGCAGGTGTGCTGTGGATGCTGGACGACCCGGCCGTGTCGGCGAAGAAGATCATGCGCGCCGTCACCGACAGCGAGGGCGCGGTGCGCTACGACAAGGAGAACAAGCCCGGCGTCTCGAACCTGCTCGTGATCTACGCGGCCCTGACCGGTCGCCAGATCCCGTCGATCGAGGACGAGTACGCGGGCCGCGGCTACGGCGACTTCAAGAAGGGTCTCGCCGAGGTCGTCGTGAGCGAGTTCGGGCCGGTGCGCCGGCGCGCGCTCGAGCTGCTCGACGACCCGGCGGAGCTGGATCGCGTGCTCGCCGCCAACGCCGACCGCGCCGCGGAGGTCGCCGACGCGACCCTCGCAGACGTCTACGCCAAGGTCGGGCTGCTGCGCCGCGGCTGACCCCCTCCCCCGACCCCGCCCCGCGAGCAGGCGTCGCGGGCTGGGTGCCGGTGTGGTCTGCACAACTCCGCCTGCGCGGTCACTGTGAGGGCTCGACCCCTTCCGGGCCCCCGCTCAGGCGGAGTTGCGCCGGGACGCGGCCGCTGGTCGTCCACCCTGCACGAGGGCGCGCAGCGCGGTGTACACCTCGTCGGGACGGTACAGGATCTGCGCTGCCGTCAGGCGCAGGGTGAGGTAGCCGCGGGCGGCGAGCGCGAGATCCCGTTCGCGGTCCTTGACCTGCTGACGCCAGTCCGAGTGGAACTCCCTGCTGTCGCACTCTATGACGAGCCATCCGTCGACGAGGAGATCCACGAAGCCCACCCCGCGGAAGTAGACCTGCGGGACGGCGCGCGCACCCAACGTCCAGAGCATCACGCGGACCAGACTCTCGGTGCCCGCCTGCGCGCGACCGTCGAGACGCCGGCGCAGCGTGCGATACCGCCTCGGCAGGTGCGAGAACAGCGCATCGAGGTCACTGCGACGGATCAGTCCCTTGTTGAGGGCGGAGTCCAGGGTCGCGACGGCATAGCGCGGGGGCTGGCAGAGCACGGCGTGGACCAGCGCGTCGAAGACACCCACGCACACGGTGTCGGCATCCTCCGGACGTGCCAGCGGCATCCAGTGAAGACGCAACCCACGGCGGTCGGCCCGCTGCGGCAGCGGGCGCCGACGATCGTCGGGGGCTCGCAGTCGGCTGGCTCCGCGGGTGACGTGCACATGGAGCGCGTCGTTGGCGAACACGAAGACGCCGCGCGTCGCCAGCGCGCTGAGACAGGTGAGACGTCCACCGACGCGCACCGCCTCGACGGCGGCCGCCGGAGCCGTTGCGGGGAGCTAGTGATCACGGCGGGCACGGACGATCTGGCCGCGTCGCACGGCTTCCGCGATGCGGTGTCGGGTCATTCCCCTCTCCAGGAGCTCGCGTGCGGAGAGACAGACGACCTGATCCATGCCGCAATGCTGACCAGCCTCCGGCGGCTCGCGCCCGCTGCGGAAGAACTCCTGGGCATCCGGGCGACAGGGCGGCGCTGTGGAGGATGCGGCACTCATCCGCATGACTCCATCGGAACCGGCGGCGGGTGACCCCTGAGCAGCCCAACGGGCGACTCGGGCGGAGTCATGCAGGGCGGGGGCCGGAGCGGGGT
>NZ_JBXAFF010000046.1:0-20579 GCF_058792815.1 Microbacterium sp. MPR-TSA4 | reverse complement strand
CCCTCCGGCCCCGCCCCAGCCGCCCGCGACCACACGCTCGGCCTCCCGGGTCGTCGCGATCCTGACGATCGCCCTCGGCGGCGCGCTGATCCTCGGCGCGCTCGGCACGGCCGCACTCGGCGCGCTCGGCTCCGCCACGCGCGGTGCCGGCGGCACACTGACGGCGGATGCCGCCGGCATCCGTTCGCTCGACGTCGACGTCGCCGCGGCCGACCTCACGATCGTCTACGGCGGCGACGAGGTCACCCTCGACGTCGACGGCGCGGCCTCCGACTGGCGCCTGCGCCGGGACGGCGGCAGCCTCGTGGTCGAGACGCAGCGCGCGTGGTGGAGCGGCATCCGCCCCTTCGCCGAGAGCGACACGGCCGTGCTGACCCTCCCGCGCGCCCTCGAACGCAGCGCGCTCGACGCCGACATCTCCTTGAGCGCCGGCGCGCTGCGCGCCCAGGGCACGTACGGCGAGCTCGACCTCACGGTGAGCGCCGGGTCGATGACCGTGTCGGGTCGGGCGTCCGCGCTGGAGGCGGACGTGTCCGCGGGGCGGCTGGTGATCGACCTCGACCGCGTGCAGACGGCCGACTTCACCCTCAGCGCCGGCTCCGTGGAGGGTAGTCTCACGGGGTCCGCGCCGCGCGCGCTGACGGCGGAGCTGAGCGCGGGACGCCTCGCGCTCGTGCTGCCGGACGACACCTACGCGGTGTCCACCGATGCGTCGGCGGGCGACGTCGAGAACCGGCTCCGCGTCGATCCGGCCTCGCCGCACCGCATCACGATCAGCGTCGCGGCCGGCTTCGCGTCGCTGCGCTCGTGAGTCGTCGCCTCCGTAGCTGACAGGACCGTATGCGAACGGTATGCACTCGTCGGGCTCCCTCGGCTCCGTGACCGAACCGTTATACGGTGAAGTCATCGCCGGAACCCGAATACGACTCCATGATCCGGGGGTCGGCGACGCAGGACTCTCCCCCTGCGAATGTGGTGCAACGGATTGCAGGGCCGGTCGTCCGCTCGGACGGCCGGCCCACCGTCGTTCTCGGGCACTGGCGCGGGCCGTGTCTTTCTCACAGGACACACGACTGCGCACCCTCGCCCGCGGGCGCTAGCGTAAGGGCGTGAGCACTCCCATCGACGCCACCCGCACTCCCGCCTGGGCCGCCCTCTCCGACCGCGCCGCGAGCTTCGCGCCCGATCTGCGGGCCTGGTTCGCCGACGACCCGACGCGCGTCGAACGCCTGACCTTCGACGCCGCCGACCTGCACGTCGACCTCTCCAAGAACCTGCTGGACGACGGCATCCTGGCGTCGCTCCTCGCCCTCGCCGACGACGTGCACCTCGCCGACCGCCTCGCGGCGATGTTCCGCGGCGAGCACATCAACACGACCGAAGACCGTGCCGTGCTGCATACGGCGCTGCGCCGTCCCGCCGGCGCGACACCCGAGCTCGTCGTCGACGGACAGGACGTGGATGCCGACGTGCAGGCCGTCCTGGAGGCGATGACCGCGTTCGCCGACCGCGTGCGGTCGGGGGCATGGAAGGGCGTCACCGGCAAGAAGGTGACGCACGTCGTCAACATCGGCATCGGCGGCAGCGACCTCGGCCCCGCGATGATCTCCACGGCGCTGGAGCCGTATGCGACCGCCGGCATCCAGGCGCGCTTCGTCTCGAACATCGACCCGTTCGACCTCGCCCACAAGACGAAGGACCTCGACCCCCAGACGACGCTGTTCATCGTGGCGTCGAAGACCTTCACCACGCTGGAGACCCTCACCAACGCGCGACTCGCGCGCGACTGGCTGTGGGCGGGCCTGACCGCCGCCGGCGCGATCGACGGGTCGGACGCGCAGAAGCAGGATGCCGTCGCCCACCACTTCGTCGCGGTCTCCACCGCGCTCGACAAGGTCGCGGCCTTCGGCATCGACCCGGCCAACGCCTTCGGGTTCTGGGACTGGGTCGGCGGCCGCTATTCGGTGGACTCCGCCATCGGCCTCTCACTGATGGTGGAGCTGGGCCCCGACGCGTTCCGCGAGCTGCTCGCGGGCTTCCACGCGATCGACGAGCACGTGCGGACGACCCCGTTCGAGCGGAACGTCCCGGTGCTGATGGGCCTGCTCAACGTCTGGTACACGAACTTCCTCGGCGCCCAGTCGCACGCCGTGCTCCCCTACGCCCAGCAGCTCAGCCGCTTCGCGGCGTACCTGCAGCAGCTGACGATGGAATCCAACGGCAAGAGCGTCCGCTGGGACGGCTCTCCCGTCACGAGCGACACGGGCGAGATCTTCTGGGGCGAGCCGGGGACCAACGGCCAGCACGCGTTCTACCAGCTGATCCACCAGGGCACGCGCCTCATCCCGGCCGACTTCATCGCCTTCGTGAACCCCGCCTACGACCTCAGCGACGGCGGCCGCGACGTGCACGGCCTGTTCCTGGCGAACTTCCTCGCGCAGACCAAGGCGCTCGCCTTCGGCAAGACGGCCGAGGAGGTCGAGGCCGAGGGTACGACCGGCGCCCTGGTCGCGGCGCGCACCTTCCCCGGCAACCGTCCGACGACGTCGATCTTCGCGCCCGCGCTCACGCCGCGGGTGCTGGGCGAGCTGGTCGCCCTGTACGAGCACATCACGTTCACCCAGGGCGTCGTCTGGGGCATCAACTCCTTCGACCAGTGGGGCGTCGAGCTCGGCAAGCAGCTGGCCCTGCAGATCGCCCCCGCGATCGAGGGTGACGAGGCCGCGACCGCCGCGCAGGACGCCTCTACCCAGGCGCTGCTGTCCTACTACCGCTCCCACCGCAGCTGACTCCCGCATCCGCCCCATCCGCGCATCCGCGGCATCCGCGAGAAACCATCGCCGCGTCGAGAAACACGCGCCGGCGTGGTTTCTCGCGGGGGTGGTGGTTTCTCGCCGTCAGGCGAGGTGCGTGTGGAAGCGTTCGCCGGCGGCGCTGAAGATGCTCAGCACCTCGGCGGGGCCCTCCGCGGTCGCGCTGAGGGAGTGCGGCAGACGGGTGTCGAACTCGGCCGCCTCCCCGACGGCGATGGTGTGCTCCGTGCCGTCGAGGGCGAGCCGCACGCGACCGCTCAGCACGTACAGCCACTCGTAACCGTCGTGGATGCGGGGCGCCGGGGCGGCCGCCGACGGCGGGTAGACGATCTTCAGCGCCTGCACGGCGGAGCTCTCCCGCGTGAGCGGTGCGATGACCATGCCGTCGCGGCGCTCGACGGCGCGGTGCACGCGCGGGTCGGCGGTGCGGGCCGGCAGCAGATCGTCGATGCGGATGCCGAGCTGACGCGTCAGCGGCAGCAGCAGCTCGAGCGAGGCCTGCCGCTTGCCGGACTCGAGACGCGAGAGCGTGCTGACCGAGACGCCGCTCGGGCCGGCGAGGTCGTCCAGCGTCCAGCCGCGGGCCCGCCTCGCGGCCCGCAGACGCGCACCGACCTGATCGAGCCCCGTTTCCATGCGCCGATCTTGCCATTACCGCAAATCAGATTGCAACAGCGGCATCCCTCGCGCAGAGTGGAGCCATGCAGGAACGGGAATGGGATGCCGTGGTCATCGGCGGCGGGGCCGCCGGGCTGAGCGCGGCGCAGATGCTGGGGCGCGCCCGGCGCCGGACGCTCGTCATCGACGGCGGCGCGCCGCGCAACGCCGCCGCGGAGCACATGCACGCCGTGCTCGGGCACGACGGCATCGCGCCGGGAGAGCTGCTCGCCCGCGGGCGCGACGAGGTGGCCCGGTACGGCGTGCGGGTCGAGGCCGGTGAGGTCGGGGCGGTCCGCGACGAGGGCGCGACGCTGCGGATCACGCGCGTCGACGGCACGGTCGACGTCGCCCGTGCGCTCGTCATCGCGACCGGCGTGCGCGATGTCCTGCCGCCGGTCGACGGCATCGCCGCGCTGTGGGGCCGCAGCGTCCTGCACTGTCCGTACTGCCACGGCTACGAGGTGGCCGATGCCCGCCTAGGCGTGCTGGCGACGTCGGCGCAGAGCCTCCACCAGATCGAGCTCGTCCGGCAGTGGAGCGCCGACCTCACGGCGTTCACGGCGGCGATCGAACCGCTCGACGAGACCGTCCGGGCGCGCCTGCGCGCCCGCGGCATCCGCATCGTCGACACCCCGGTGACCGGCGTGCGGAGCGAGGACGGGACGCTGCGGGCGGTGCAGGATGCCGCGGGCGGCAGCCACGGGATCGATGCCCTGTTCGTCGCGCCGACGCCGGTGGTCGACGTCGCCTTCGCCGACGCGCTGGGCCTCGCCCGCGCCGATCTGCCGGGCTCACCGCTCGCGGTCGACGTGCTGGGGGCGACCTCGCACCCCCGCGTGTGGGCCGCCGGCAACGTCGTGGCACCCTACGGCAACGTGCCCGTCGCCCTGGCGGCCGGGTCGATGGCCGGAGCGGGTGTCAACGCCGCCCTCGCGGCGGAGGACGCCGACCTCGCCGTCGCGGCGCGCGCCCGGCAGCGCGCCCCCGACTGGGAGCAGCGCTACGCGGAGCGCGACCGCATCTGGTCGGGCCGGGTCAACGCGGCCGTCGCCGCCGTCGCGGGTGGTCTCGAGGTCGGCACCGCTCTCGAGATCGGTTGCGGCGAGGGCGCGGATGCCGTGTGGCTCGCGGAGCGCGGCTGGCGCGTGACGGCGGTCGACCTCTCCCCCACCGCGATCCGTCGTGGCGCCGCCGCGGCGGCCGAGCGCGGACTGGGCGGCCGGATCGCGTTCTTCGTCGGCAGCGGCGCCGATGCCGCCCCGGCCGGCACGTTCGACCTCGTCAGCGCCGGCTTCCTGCACTCGTGGGAGGAGGACTTCCCGCGGATCGCCCTCCTGCGGGCGGCGGCCGACCGCGTCGCCGTCGGCGGCCACCTCCTCGTCGTCTCGCACGCCGCCGCGCCGCCCTGGTCCACCGGTCACGGCGACGGCCACGCGCCACGACTGCTGCCGCCCGCCGAGGAGCTGGAGCTGCTCGCGCTCGACCCCGACGCGTGGGAGCGCGTGATCGTCGACATCCGCGATCGCGAGGTGACCGGCCCCGAGGGCGAGCAGGCGGTGCTGAAGGACGGCATCCTGCTGCTGCGCCGCCGCTGACCGCCCCGGCGGACGCGGCTCGCGCCGACGAGAAACCGGATCCGGCGCGAGAAACACCCCGCCACGCGGTTTCTCGCGCTGGTTATGGTTCCTCGGCGCCAGCAGCGCCAGCAGCGGCGGCGGCAGCGGCGGCGCGGCGCTGCCAGGCGGGCGGCGTGCCGTAGCGCTGCGGCGGGATGAGCAGGCCTTCCGCGCAGTCCGCCACGAGCGCGGCGAGGCGGTCGGCGCGGGTCTGGGCGCGTTTGGCGCCGCGCACCCAGTGCGCGCAGACGCGGCGGTAGCCGTCGGTGGCGGCATCCCAGAACGCCTGCGCCGCCGGGACGGCGGCGAGGGCACGCAGCTCGACCTCGTCGAGCTCGTCGCGCGTCTCGTAGGAGTAGACGGCACTGCGGTCGGGGCGGCGCCGCTCGAACGCCGCGAGGCCGGCGGGGTGCATGCGCCCTTCCGCGGTCAGCCGTTCCACGTGGGCGATGTTGACGGCACTCCACGTCGAGGAGGCCGTGCGGGGCGTCCACCGCTGGATGCGCGCATCGTCGTCGAGGCGACGGCTGGTCGAGTCGATCCAGCCGAAGCAGAGCGCCTCGGGGACCGCGTCCTCCCAGCGCAGCCCCTGCTCGGGATGCCCCTTGCGGCGGCGCACCATCCACAGCTCGGTGGCCGTGGCGTGGTGCTGCTCGAGCCAGGCCCGGAAGGCCGCGGCATCCGCGAAGAAGACCGCCTCGGGATCGGCATCGCTCATGCCGCGACGCTATCAGCGCCGTGAGACACCGGCCAGAGATCGCTCTGCCGACGGATGCCGGATACACCCCGCGGCCGACGACGCCGGCGACGGCGGCGCGAAGACTGGAGGCATGAACACTCCCGTGCTGTCTGCGACCGGCCTCCTCAAGCGCTACGGCGATCTCACCGCCCTCGCGGGCGTCGACGTCGAGATCGCCGCCGGCGAGGCCGTCGCCGTGATGGGCGCGTCGGGGTCGGGAAAGACCACGCTGCTGCACTGTCTCGCGGCGATCATCCCCCCGGATGCCGGTTCGGTGCGCCTCGGCATCCCGGACGCCGCCCCCGTCGAGCTCGTCGGCATGACGGAGAACCAGCGGTCGGCGGTGCGACGCGCGCACCTCGGCTTCGTCTTCCAAGAGCACCTGCTGCTGCCCGAGCTGACGGCGGTCGAGAACGCCGCGCTTCCGCTCCTGCTGCAGGGCCGGCCACGCGCGGCGGCCGAGGCGCACGCCGCCGCCTGGCTCGGAACGCTCGGGCTGGCGGGCATGGAGCAGCGCCGTATCGGTCAGCTCTCGGGCGGCCAGGCGCAGCGGGTCGCGATCGCGCGGGCCCAGGTGACCGGTGCGCCGATCGTGTTCGCCGACGAGCCCACCGGAGCGCTCGATTCCCGGACCTCCGGCGAGGTCATGACCGCACTGCTGCACGCGACCACCGGCCAGGGGCGCAGCCTGGTCGTCGTGACCCACGACCCGGGCGTCGCGGCTCGCTGCGATCGCACGCTGCACATGATCGACGGACGCATCACGAGCCCGGCGGCCGCCGCGGACCGCGCGCCCGCCCCGGACGGGAGCGTCGCATGAGCCTCGCCGGGACGCTCCGCCTGACCGCGATGCTGGCCCGCCCGGCGCGCCAGGGGCGCGCGGCGCTCGCGCTGCCCGTGGTCGCTTTCGCCGTGACCACCGCGCTGCTGCTGGTCGTCGCCGGCGGCGTGCGCATGTTCTTCACCGACCCGCGGGCCGCCGGTGACATGGAGATCCTCTATCGCGTGCTCAGCGCGCTCGCCCTCGTGCTGCTGACCGTGCCGATCGCGACCCTCGGCGCGGCGGCGGCACGGCTGTCGGCGCGCCGGCGCAACGACCGGCTCGCGACGTTGCGACTGCTGGGCGCGAGCGTCGGCGAGGTGAGCGCGATGACGGTGCTGGAGGCCGCCGGCACGGCGATGGCCGGCGGCATCCTGGGGGTCGGACTGTACGCGGCCCTGCTGCCCGCGGTGGGTCTGCTGCCGTTCTTCGGCGGTCCGGTCGGCGCGGGCGCGCTGTGGACGGGCGCGGCCATCGTCGTCGCGGCGGTCGCCGGCGTCGTGGTCATCGCGACGGCGAGCGCCGCGCTGAGCTTGCGCAGGGTGCAGCTGACCCCCCTCGGGGTGGCGCGGCGGACCGATCCGCCGCGGCGGCGCACCGCGGCGCTCGTCTTCGGCATCCTGGGACTCATCGCCGTGGCGACCGTGGTGTCGAACATCACGGCGATCGCCCAGGTGTGGGGAGCCGCCGTGGGCCTCATCGTGCTGGTGGGCCTGTTCGGGGCGGCGCTGCTGGTGGTGAACGTCGTCGGGACGCCGCTGATCGCGGCCCGCGGCCGCGGCCTGGCGCGCACGACCTCCTCCCCCGCGCGGCTCATCGCCGGGCGGGAGCTGTCGGCGCACGCCGCCTCGGCCTGGCGTCGCGTGTCGGGAATCGCGATGATCGCGTTCATCGCGGTGGTGGGCGGGGCGGGCGCGAGTCTGGTGACGCTCGCCGGCGACGACGACGGGACGGGTGCCCAGGCGGTCGTCTTCGCCGACATGCGCACCGGCGTGCTGGTGACGCTCGCGATCGGCTTCGCCCTGCTCGCCTGCTCGGTGGGCGTCACGCAGGCCGCCTCCGTGCTGGAGGATCGCGAGCTGATCGTGGGGCTGGATCGCCTCGGCATGCCGGAGAGGGATCTCCGCCGCGCCCGGGCCCTCACGGTGATGGTGCCGCTGCGGTGGGCGGCGGTGGGCGGCGCGCTCGTCGGAGCGGCACTGGCGCTGCCGATCGTGGGACTCACGGTGCTGGTGGCACCGGCCTCGCTCGCGGTGATCGCGGGCACGTTCGTGGCCGGCATCCTGCTGGTTCGTCTGTCGCTCGTCGCGACGCGGCCCCTCGTCACCGCGATCCGCCGCGGCGTCTGAGGCGTCGGCGTCGGCGGCCCGGACGGGCTCAGGCGAGCCGGGGCCGGTTCCACTGCCCCGGCTCGTCGAACTCCGCGTAGCGCACGTCGACGCCGTCAGGGCCGAGGGATGCCGCGCACACCAGCAGCGACAGGGTCGGATAGCCGAACGGTCGGTTGTCCCGCACGATCGCGCGGTCGTCGGTGGGGCCGACCCCGCTCGTGCGCTCGAGCGTGTCGAGCCAGGGCTCCCACCAGCGCTCGTCCGCGGCGGCGGGCTCGGCGAAAGCGTCGCGCCAGGCGGCGATGCGCGCGGTCGCCTCGTCGTCGATGTCGTCGTGCGCGATCATGTGGATGCCGGGCGTCAGACCGACGCGGCGCAGGTCGGCGCCGTCCCACATCGTCACCGTCGCGCCGGCCTGGGTCACCTCGACGAGGTTGAACCCCTGCGCGTGCGGCGGCGCGATCGGGCCCTCCCCCGCGACGGCGTCGAGGACGATGCGTCCCCGCGACCGTGGCGGCTCCGCCTGCCCGGCCCCGTCGGCGGGCAGCACGTCGGCGCGGTTGAGGATCACCGCGACCCGTCCGGCCCCGGCATCCGCCGCCAGCCAGGCGCCGCCCGCGCGCCGGTCGCGCACCCCCGTGACGTCGGGGAGCTCGGGCCACCACCGCCCGAGCGGGTCCCACGAGCGGGCGGGGTCCTCGTCGCGCACGGCGAGCAGCCGCACGGGCGCTGCAGAGTCGGCCGGGACGTGGACGATGACGGTGCACACGGTGCTCGTGACCTCTCCGTCCGCTCCTCGTGCCCGCGCCGGCGGGCGTGGGAGGATCGGACCATGTTCGTTGTCGTGGGCGTGACGGGCGGCATCGCCGCGTACAAGACGGTGCACCTCGTGCGCGCCCTCGTGACCAACGGGCACGAGGTGCACGTTGTTCCCACGGCGGACTCGCTGCGCTTCGTCGGGACGACCACGTGGGAGGCCGTCAGCAGGAATCCTGTCACGACCAGCGTGCACGACGACGTCTCCCGCGTGCGCCACGTGGCCCTCGGCACCTCCGCCGACCTCGTCGTCATCGCCCCGGCGACCGCCAACACGCTCGCCAAGATGGCCGCGGGGATCGCCGACGACCTGCTCGGGGTCACCCTGCTCGCCACGACCGCCCCGGTGGTCGTGGCCCCCGCGATGCACACGGCCATGTGGGAGCACGCGGCCACCCAGGCCAACATCGCGACACTGCGCTCGCGCGGCGTGCACGTCGTGGACCCCGCCGACGGCCCGCTCACGGGCGGCGACAGCGGCCCCGGGCGGATGCGCGAGCCGGAGGAGATCGTCGCGGCCGCGCTGGCCGTCGCCGCCGGGCACCCGGCCGACCTCGCCGGACGGCGCATCGCCGTCTCGACCGGCGGCACGCGCGAGCCGATCGACCCCGTGCGCTTCCTCGGCAACCGCTCCAGCGGACGTCAGGGCGCCGAGCTCGCCGTCGCCGCGGCCGCGCGCGGGGCCGAGGTGACGCTCGTGGCGGCGCACGTGGACGAGGGCGTGCTGACCGCGGCATCCCGCCACCCCCGCATCGCGGTCGTCCGCGTGGGGACGACCGCCGAGCTGCAGGCCGCGATGACGGATGCCGCGGCCACCGCCGACGTCGTCGCGATGGTCGCCGCGGTCGCCGATTTCCGCGTCGCGGAGGTGTCGCACCACAAGCTCCGCAAGGAGGACGGCGCACCGCGGCTGGATCTCGTGCCGAACCCCGACATCCTCGCGGGATTGGTGGCGGCGCGGCGGCCGGGCCAGATCGTCATCGGGTTCGCGGCCGAGACGGCGGCCGACGACACCGAGCTGCTCGAGCGCGGGCGCCGCAAGCGGGAGCGCAAGGGCGTCGACCTGCTCGCCGTGAACCGCGTCGACTGGGAGCACGGCTTCGAGGCGACCGAGAACCGTGTGCTCCTGCTGGATGCCGCGGGTGCGGTGGTCGCGGAGGCCGCGGGCTCCAAGCGCGCCGTCGCCGACGCGATCTGGGACGCCGTCGCCGTCGTGCGCTGAGCGGCTCGCCGCGTTTCGACTCGTCGCTGCGCTCCTCGCTCAACGACCGGGGTTCCTCTTCCCGGTCGTTGAGCGAGCGCAGCGAGTCGAAACGCAGAGCGCAGCGAGTCGAAACGCAGAGCGCAGCGAGTCGAAACGCAGAGCGCCTGCGGTCAGGCCTTCTTCTGCACGTCCAGCAGCGGCGATCCGTGGGTCACGGGGCCGAGGGCCACCGGGTCGACGGTGTCGAACGAGTCGCCGTTGAGGACGATCACCGGCGTGATCAGCGGGTAGCCCGCCTTCTCGATCACGGCGCGGTCGAAGGTGACGAGCGGGGTGCCGGTCTCGACACGATCGCCGTTCTTGACCTTCACGTCGAAGCCCTCGCCCTTCAGGTTGACGGTGTCGATGCCGACGTGGATGAGCACCTCGGTGCCGTTGTCCAGCTGCAGGCCGAAGGCGTGTCCGGTCGGCTGGGCGGCCACCACCGTGCCGGCACCGGGCGCGTAGACCGTGTCACCGGTCGGCTCGATCGCCACGCCCGGTCCCATCACACCGCCGGCGAAGACGGGGTCGGGAACCTGGTCGAGGGCGACGACGGTCCCGTCCAGCGGCGCGGCCACCTGGACGAGCTCGCCCACGGCCGCGGGCCGCTCGGCGACGGCGGTCGCGGTCGCCGCCGCTGCCGTCTCGCCCGCGACGCCGACGAGCTCCGCACCGCCGGCGACGGCCGGGATGCTGTCGCGCGCGGCGCCCGGGGCGACCGCTCCCGCACCGGCCGTGGCCGTCGCGACGGCCGCGTCGGCCGGCTCGGGGTTCTTGTAGCCCGAGATCATGACCAGCACCATCGCGACCACGAACGCGCCCGCGACGGCGATGAGGTAGAGGCCGATCGGGTTGAAGGCGGGGATCGTCAGCAGCGACGTGAAGACGAACGCCTGCGTCGTGATGCCGTGGGGAAGGCCCAGCAGCAGCGATCCGATGCCGATGATCAGACCACCCGTGAGGCAGCCGACCAGCATGCGCGGATAGATCCGCTTGTACCGCAGATGGATGCCGTACAGCGACGGCTCGGAGATGCCGCCCAGCAGGCCCGCCGCCAGGGCGCCGGTCGCCGTCTGCCGCATCTGCTTGTCCTTCTCACGCCAGGCCAGCACCAGCACGCCGGCGGTCGCGCCGAAGCACGCGAAGTTCCACGCGCCCATGGGGCCCTGGATGAAGTCGTAGCCGAGCGTCTGGATGTTCAGGAGCATGATCGCGTTGATCGGCCAGTGCAGGCCCAACGGCACCATGAAGGGGTAGGCCAGCGGGATGACGATCGCGAAGATGAACGGCGAGAAGGAGTTGATGGCGCTGAGGGCGTTCGCCAGCGCGGCACCGGCGTACACGCCGATCGGGCCGATGAGGAACGCCGTGAGCGGGATCATCACGAGCATCGCGATGAACGGCACGAAGATCAGCTGGATGTTCTCGGGGATGACCTTCTTCAGCCCCTTGTAGACGAGGCCGAGCACCGCGGCCATGAGCAGCGGCGGGAACACCTGGGAGCTGTAGTCGAAGATGGTCAGCGGCATCCCGAACACCTGCACCGTGGTGATGTCGGAGCCCAGGAACGTCGTCTGCACGGCATCCTCGGTCTTCCCGAGCGCCGTGAAGCCGGGGAGCATGACGACGGCCATGATCGCGAAGCCGACCCACGGGTCGGCGCCGATCTTCTGCGACGCGTTGTAGGCGACCATCAGGGGCAGGAAGATGAACACGCACTGCCACATGAGGTTGACGAAGGCCCACGACGGCGGCAGCACCACGCCGGGCGCGTTCCACGCGGGGATCCAGCCGAGCGTCGCCGCGAGGGCCATGAACGTGATGAACAGCGACGCGCCGAGCAGGGCGCCGAGGATCGGACGGAACGAGTCCGAGAGGAACTCGAAGAGGGTGTCGAGCCACGCGTTCGTGCCGCGCGGTCCCTTCGCGCGCTCGCGCGCCTTGATGTCGGCGTCGCTCTCCGCGCTGGCGGGGGCGCCGCCGCCGGCCATGACGGGCAGCGCCATGATCTCGTTGTAGACGGTCTGCACGCCGCCGCCGATCACGACCTGGAAGCGGTCGCCGGCCTGCGGGACCGCTCCGAGCACGCCGGGGATGGCCTCGACGGCGGTCTTGTCGGCCTTGTCGCCGTCGTTGAGCTGGAAGCGCAGCCGTGTGGCGCAGTGCGTGAGACTCGCGATGTTCCCGGGCCCGCCGACGGCGTCGACGATCTCGGATGCCGAATTGGATGCCATGTTTTCGCCTCTTTTTCGTTGTGCGACGTCCTGTCGATGACGATCTGTCGCAGGCGACTCTATATCGCCGTCAGGACGGCGGACAGGCCCCGGACCGTGGCAATCGGGGCCCCTCGATCCGCTCCGCGCCCGGCATCCGCGTTCAGGTTTCACTCAGGTTCCGTGCCGGGGACGTCCAGAAAACGTTGTGAAGCTGTGACCTTCGTGTCCACCCGAGGACGCGCATCGCCCCTTCACCCGCCCCGGGGCGATTCTGATCCACCGGAAGCTGCTCTCTTTATGCCCCGTCTGCCCCACCGTCCCGTGACGTCCGCCCTCCTCGGCCTCGGCCTCGTGATCGGCGCCGCCACGACCACCGCGGGGGCCGTTCCGGCCTTCGCCGTGAGCACCGCCCCGGCCGCGACCAGCGGCTCCGTCGTCGCCGAGTCCACCTCCGCGCCGCTCAGCGCCATCACGGCGGGCGGCATCACCGCCCTCGCCAAGGCCCAGGCCGCCGTCGCCGGCGCCGCGAAGGTCTCCATGGACATCACGGCCTCCGGCCTCGACGTCGGCCGCACCGACATCGTGATCGACACCACGAAGCTCAGCGCGCTCGTCGACAAGCTGCAGGCGCTCGAGGTGACGCCGGCGATGATGATCCCGTCGCTGACCGCGGATGCCACCGCCGAGACCGAGGCCGTGCGCACTCAGACCGCCGACCTGCGCTCCGCCCTCGACGCCGCCAAGCAGCGCAAGGCCGAAGCGGATGCCGCCGCGAAGGCCGCCGCCGAGGCCGCCGCGGCTCAGGCCGCCGCCGAGGCGGCCGCCGCCGCACAGGCGCAGGCGGAGGCGGAAGCCGCCGCCGCCGCGAAGGCGTCGTCGGCATCGGCGTCCGTCCCCTCGGTCGACGTGAACGTCGACCCCGCCTCGGCACAGGGCATCGCCCGCTCCATGGCGGCTGCCAGCTACGGCTGGGGCGACGACCAGTTCGCGTGCCTCGTGTCGCTGTGGAACAAGGAGTCGGGCTGGCGCGTGAACGCCGCCAACAGCAGTGGCGCGTACGGCATCCCGCAGGCCCTGCCCGGAAGCAAGATGGCCTCGGCGGGCGCGGACTGGGAGACGAACCCGGCGACGCAGATCGCCTGGGGCCTCGGCTACATCTCCGGCCGCTACGGCACCCCGTGCGGCGCGTGGGACCACTCCGAGTCGGTCGGCTGGTACTGACCGCTCCCCCATGCCCCGAGAACGGCCCGGACGAATCCGTCCGGGCCGTTCTCCCGTTCTAGGGTGGGCGCATGACGTGGCAGACGCGCGCTTCGCGCACCGTGTACGAGAACCGCTGGATCCGCGTCGACGAGCACGACGTCCTGGGCCCCCACGGCGAGGGCATCTACGGCGTCGTCGAGATGCAGCATCCCGCGGTGTTCGTCGTGGCGCTCGACGACGACGACCGCGTCTGCCTGATCTCGCTCGAGCGCTACACCACCGGCCCGTCGTGGGAGGTGCCCGCGGGCGGTTCCGACGGCGAGGACCCCCTCGTCGCGGCGCGGCGGGAGCTGGCCGAGGAGACCGGGATGACGGCGCGCGAGTGGACGCCGCTCGGACGGATGAACGCCCTCAACGGCATCGCGCGTGCGCCCGAGTTCGTCTTCCTCGCCCGCGGCGTCGAACGGGCGACGGATGCCGCCGCGACCCAGCACGAGGAGGGCATCGACGCGGTGCGCTGGGTGCCGTTCGCCGACGCCCTGCGGATGGTGCGGGACGGCGAGATCACCGACGGCGAGACGGTCGCGGCGCTCGCCTACGCCGGCATCCACCTGGGCCGATTCGCCTGAGCGTGCGGGGACCGATCGGGCTCAGCCCTGGCGTCCCTTGAAACGCGGGGTGAGCTTGTTGATGACGTAGACCCGCCCGCGGCGGCGGACGACCTGTGCGCCCGGCTGCGCCTTGAGGGACTTGAGGGATGCGCGAACCTTCACGATGACTCCTTATTGAGAATACTTATCAATAAAACGCTAGAGTGGTGCGACCCGTCCGTCAACCCGAGAGCAGGATCGTCGTGCCCCCCTCCCCCCTGATCGTCGCCGGACTGTGCACACCCGAGCGCCGCCGCTACGCCGCCGGGCTCGCCCACGCCAGCGGCCGCGGCCTGCTGCGGGTCAGCGCGAGCAGGGGCGGGACGGCGTCGGAACCCGACGGCCCCGTCGCCGTGCCGCTGCTGCGCGACCGGCGCGAGATCGAGCGCGTCGTCATCGATGCCGACATCGACGTCGACGTGCTGCACCTGGACCTCGTCACGCGTGCGGAGCCCGCGCCGATCGTGTGCGTCGTCGACGCCCGGCACCTGCTGGCGGATCTGCGCGATCCCAGCCCGCTCCGCGACGCGGCGCCCGGCGGAGGAGGCGACGCCGACACCGGCGCACGGGCGCGTCGCGCAGTCACGCTCCTGGAGGCCGCGACGCTCATCAGCTTCGTGCACTGGGAGCGGGTCGAGACCGCCGAGCTGTCGCTGCTCATGGCGCTGGCCTCGCACCTGGCGCCGCGGGCGCGCGTCCGCCTGTCGCGCGGCCCCGCCGAGGACCTTCCGGCGCTGGCGCACGGGCACCCGGACGGCGTCGGCGAGGCCCCGCTGCCGGAGCGCGCGGGCTGGGTGATGGCACTCAACGACGAGCACGACCCGTACATGACCGATCCGCGCGTGACGACCCTCCGGTACGAGCGCCTGCGCCCGTTCCATCCGTCGCGGCTCGCCGCTGCGCTCGACGAGCTCGACACCGGTCGCCTCGGCCTGCTCGTGCGCTCGGCGGGCTTCTGCCGGCTCGCGACCCGCGCGGGCATCCTCGCCCGGTGGGAACAGGTCGGCTCGGCGATGTGGATCGACCCCCAGGACGCGGGCGAGCACGCGGCCCTCACCGCCCAGGACCTCGCTCTCACGGGACTGGATCTCGTCGCGGATGCCGTCGCGCGCACCCTCGACGGTGCGCTCCTGACGGATCGCGAGCTCGAGGCCGGTCCGGCCGCCTGGGCGCGGTTCGACGACCCGTTGCCCGCCTGGCCGGTGTGGGCCGACGACGCGCGACCCGATGCCCCACGCGACCCCCGCTCCGACGCGAGCGGGCCGATGTAGCCCTTCACGGCGAACCCGTCAACCCTCTGCCGTGCTCACGGCGGCGCTCCTAACGTCGAGATCGGGAGTCCAGAGAAGGGAAGACATCATGGGTCTCGACGACAAGATCAAGAACGCGGCCGAGGACCTCGGCGGCAAGGTCAAGGAAGGCGTCGGCAAGCTGACGAACAACGAGCGCCTCGAGGCCGAGGGCGAGGCCGACCAGGCCAAGGCCCACGTCAAGAAGGCCGGCGAGGACGTCAAGGACGCGTTCAAGTAAGCCCCCGCTCGCGACGCCCCCACCCCTCGCGGTGGGGGCGTCGTTCTGCGTCGACGGGTCCGCCGCCCTAGAGTGGGACGACGATATCCGAGGTGGAGCGACCATGTCCGAGCACATCGAGCCCTTCTTCACGGTGATCGCGATCGCCTTCGAGATGATCGGCGCCCTCGCGATGGTCGTGGGCTTCGTGATCGCCGTCGTCCTGGCGTGGCGCTCGCTGCGGCGCACGGGCGAGGGACACGCGGCGTACCCGGTGCTGCGCAACACGCTGGGCGCGGCCATCCTCCTCGGTCTCGAGGTGCTCGTGGCCGCGGACCTCATCCGCACCATCACCTCGAAGCCGTCGATCGAGGATGCCGTGATCCTCGGGCTCATCGTCGTCATCCGGACGGTGCTGTCCATGTCGATCCAGATCGAGATCGAGGGGACGCTCCCGTGGCGACGCGCCCTGTTGACCAGCGGCGGCCAGGTGCTGGCGCGGACCATCTCCCGCGAGCGCCAGGATCGGCGCCCCGAGACCCCGGCTACCTAGACGCGTCCCGGTCCGACTCCGACCGCCCCGCCTCCCGGCGGACGGCGAGGGTCCGCTCCCGCATCGCGAGGAACAGCGGGAACACGAAGGCGAACGCCGTCACCAGCGACGCCACGACGTACAGCCACGGGCGGCGCATGCCCAGGCGGCGCCCCTCGACGATGATCAGGATGCTGCCGGCCACGGCCGCGACCATCAGGTCGACGCCGATCGAGCCGACCGCGGGGCCGGATTGCACGAGGTCCAGCACGTAGTTGCGCATCAGCACGACCGACCAGACGTTGAGGGCGAACGTGCCGACCAGCCCGACGACCGCGAGCGCGAGGTAGGTGAGGGCGAGGGCGGACCACCGGGGCGTCATGGACACAGTCTGGACCGCGGAGCGTTCCGGCGCAGCCGGCACGCCCGCGGCATCCTCACTCGGACACCGTCACCAGCACGCGATGCCATCCCGTCGAGCCGTTCGGCGCGATGGGCGCCCGCTCCTGGACCTGCAGCTCACCGTTCTTGTTCCAGGCGCGCACCGCGATGTAGTGCGTGCCCGCCGTGGCATCCCACTCGTGCATCCACTGCACCCAGCTGTCGTCGTTGACGGGCGTGGACATCGTGGCGGGGATCCAGCCGGTGTCGTCGATGTTCACCTCGACGCGCCCGACCCCGACTGGCTGCGCCCACGCCATGCCGGCGACCGCGACGGTGCCGGGCGCGACCGGCGTGTCGATCTTCGGCACGTCGACCCGGGAGGAGAGCTTGATCGGCGCTTCGGCGCTGTAGCCGCGCGGCGTCCAGTACGCCTCGTCGGCGGCGAAGGTCGTGACCTTCAGCTCGGTGAGCCACTTCGTCGCCGACACGTAGCCGTAAAGTCCGGGCACGATCATCCGCACGGGGAAGCCGTGCTCGGCCGGAAGCGGCTCGCCGTTCATCGCGACGGCCAGGATCGCGTCCAGGCCGTCGTCGGTGAGGGCGGACAGCGGCGTGCTCGCGGTGTAGCCGTCGATGCTGCGGGAGAGCACCATGTCGGCGCCGGCCTGGGGACCGGCCATCCGGAGGATGTCGCGCACCGGCACCCCGAGCCAGGTGGCGTTTCCGAGCAGCCCGCCGCCCACCTCGTTCGACACGCAGGTCAGGGTGATGCCGTACTCGTCGAGCCCCATCGCGACGAGCTCGTCGAAGCTCAGCTCCACGCGGCGGTCGACCATGCCGTCCACGACGAGTCGCCAGGTGGCCGGATCGATGGTCGGCACCGTCAGGGCCGTGTCGACGCGGTAGAAGTCGGCGTTCGGCGTGAACAGCGGCGACAGGCCGGGCACGTCGAGCTCGGCGCCCGCGGGGATGGTCAGCGCCCGTCGGGGTGCGGGCAGTTTGAGAGCGTCGCGGATCGCGTCCACCGACGAGGTCGCCGCTGTGACGACGCGTGCCGCGACGCCGACGATCACCGCCGAGACGCCGGCGACGCCGGCGAGGCGGAAGAACCCGCGACGGCCGAGGGCCTGCTCCGACGGTGCGCCGTCGTCGGGGGCGCCGGACTCCCCGGCGGCCGCGCCACGCCAGCGCCGGAGGCGCCGGCCGAGCAGCACGAGGACGACGGATGCCGCGACCGTGCCGATCACCGGCGGAACGAACGACAGCGGCGTGACCCCCGTCCGCGAGACGACCGCGGCCGTGGAGAGCACTCCGGCGATGACGACGATCACGACGCCCAGCGGAGCGCGCAGGTACTCGAGCACCCCGCCGATCGCGGAGGCGATGACGACGGCGAGGCCGAGCCCCGCGAGCAGGGCGATCTTGTCGTTCGCGCCGAAGGTCGCGATCGCGAACTCCTTGAACGGCTGCGGCACGATGTCGATCACGAACCCGCCGACCGCGAGGATCGGGCTGGCGGTGCGCGCGAGCAGGAGGGCGAGCAGCTCCGCGACACCGAGGAACACGGCGCCGCTCACCAGACCCGCGAGGGCTGCCAGGGCGAGAGACCTCACACGGCCGTTGCGTGTCGTCACAGTGATCTCCTGCCGCCGGGGTCGGGGTTACGCGTGTTGTTCGTCACCGACGCCGGATCGGATGGGAGGGGCGTCCGCTCTCAGCGGGAGAGGTCCACGTGGACGCCGTTCTCCTCCAGCGCGTGCACGAGCTCCGCCACTCCCACGAAGTGCTGCGAGACCATGCCGACACGGCGCGCTGCCGCGACATGGCCGGGCGAATCGTCGGTGAACAGCACGGCGTCGGGGCCGTCAGCCGAGGGTCGAAGTGACGGACGACGCCGTCGAGATCGAACAGCCGGAGACGGCAGTTCGAGAGCCGCATGCGACTTTCGTATGAAGTCACGAAAAGGTAACGGAAACCCCTTGTGGGCCGTTACCTGGTCGTTATAGAGTGCTCGCACGGTAGTTGTTTTGCTGTGGCAGCTACCGGCATGTGATTGCAGGACACTCTTGGTGCAAGGGACAAGGGCCGGTCGGAAGCCTCTCCGACCGGCCCTTACTCTTGCGTGTCTTCCTCCCCAGCCCGGCCGCCTGTGCAGTTGTCCACAAAAGGCCCCTGACCAGCCTTTCTCCCGCTCCGATGTCGGAGGTCCGCGGCAGAATCGAGGCATGGAAGACACCGATCCGCTCACGCCGCCGGACGACCGCGCGCGCCTGAACGCGATCCTCGACGGCCTTCTCGACCGGCGCCGCCGCATCGCCGCGCTACAGGCCGAGGAAGCCGAGCTGCTCCATGCCGCCCAGGAGTTCGCGCTCGCGCGACACGACGCCTTCGCGGCCGATCGCGATGCGCCGGACGACCTCCCGCTGCGTTCGGTGGCGGCCGAGATCGGCGCCGCGACCCTCCAGTCCGACCGCACGGTGCAGGCGCGGATGGGCGACGCCGCCACCCTGGTCGCGCGCTTCCCGGCGACGCTCGCCGCCCTGCGCGCGGGCCTGATCAGCCGCGCGCACGCGGCCGTCATCGTGGATGCCGGGGGTGCGATCCCCACGGACGACGCGCGCGACGCGTACGAGAGCGCGGTACTCGCCGTCGCCGAACGCGAGACGGTCGGCCGACTGCGTCCCGTCGCGCGACGTCTCGCCGATCTCGCTCATCCCGTCCCCCTCGACGAACGTCACCACGCGGCTCGTCGCGATCGTCGCGTCTGGGTCGCCGACCGCGACGACGGCATGGCCGAGCTCGGCCTCACCGGTCCCGCGCACCTGATCCACGGCGCGTTCGACCGGCTCACGCAACTCGCGCGCGCCGTCACCGACGCCCGCCGTCGCCCGCCCGCCGTCGATCCGGTGAGCGCCACGACCGCTCTCGCGGCCGCCGACACGACTCGACCCACGGCCGACGGCGAACCGCGCGACGCCCTCTTCCCCACGGAAGACGGCGCGTCCCCCGACACGCGACGCCTCGACGAGGTGCGCTGCGACGTCGCGCTCGACCTGCTGCTGAGCGGGCACGCCACGAGCGAGGCGAGCAACGCGTCCCTGCCCGAGAGCGCGTCGATCCGCGCGCGGATCCAGGTCACGATCCCCCTCCTCACCCTCGTCGGCGCCGATGACCGACCCGCCGATCTGGCCGGGTACGGCCCCGTGGATGCCGACACCGCCCGGCGCCTGGCCGAGACCGCACCCGGGTGGGACCGACTGTTCACCGCCCCGACCGGCGGGACCGTTCTCGCCGTCGACCGCTACCGCCCGAGCAACGAGCAGCGCCGCCTCCTCCGGGCACGCGACGAGCACTGCCGCTTCCCCGGATGCCGCCAGCCCACCCCACGCTGCGACATCGACCATACGATCGCCCGAGAGCACGACGGTCCGACGACGGTGGCGAACCTCGCCCACCTGTGCCGTCGCCACCACACCCTCAAACACCATTCCGCGTGGCGGGTCCGGCAGCGGCCGGACGGCACCCTCCAATGGACCAGCCCGGCCGGGCGCACCTACGACGATCCCCCCGCGCGCTCGCTCGCCTTCGAGCCCGCGCCGTTCTGACGCACTCGCCGCCAGCCCGAGCCCGCCCGCCGGCACAGCCCGCCCGCGCGCCCGTGATGGAATGGCACCATGACCGACACCGCGATCTCGCTCACCCTCGACGGCACACCCGACCTGCCGAGCGCGATCCTGCAGGCGCTCTACCGCATCACCGGGCGTTCCACGGTCGAGCTCCGGCGCAGCATCCAGGGCCGGCAGCCGCTGTTCACCGCCGCCCTCTTCGGCAACTCCCACATCGACGTGGTCCCCCGTCTGGAGAAGACGATCGACTACCTCACCGACCTCGGACTGCTGTTCACGCTCCACGAGCACGTCGAGGGAGACCGCGACGAGATCGACCTCGCCACCCTCCATGCCATCCTCGGCGGCGCTGACGGGCAGTTCGCCTGACCGCCGCGGCGAGCGACCGCCTCAGACGCCGCCGCCCCCGCCGCCGCCT
>NZ_JBXAFF010000045.1:0-21576 GCF_058792815.1 Microbacterium sp. MPR-TSA4 | reverse complement strand
CGACCGCCCCGGCCCACGGCCACGTCCATCCCGCCTATGCCGGGGTGGCCGAGGCGTTCGCGCGCGTGCTCAAGAGCGACGCCGCCGGTGCGGCGCTCTCGATCGTCGTCGACGGGGAGACGGTGGTCGACCTGTGGGGCGGCGCCGACCCCCTCTCGGGGCGGGCGTGGGAGCGTGAGAGCGCCACGCTGGCGTTCTCCGCGGCGAAAGGCATGGTGGCCCTGCTCGTGGCACAGCAGGTGCAGGCCGGTGCGCTCGATCCCGCGCTCCCCGTCGCGCACTACTGGCCGGAGTTCGCCGCAGCCGGCAAGGAGCGCATCACCGTCGCCGACGTCCTGACGCACGTCGCGGGCATGCCCACCCTGCCGATCCGCGAGCCCGAGGACCTCCTCGATCCGCTCGCCCTCGCCGCCCGGGTCGCGGCGGCGCCGCCCGACTACGCCCCCCGCAGCGCTCGTGTCTACCACGTGCTCAGCTACGGCGTCATCGCTGCCGAGCTGCTCCGCCGCGTCACCGGGGACGACGCGGCGACCCTGCTGCGCGAACGGGTCGCCGATCCGCTGGGTGCGGCGCTCTGGCTCGGGCTGCCGGCAGACGAGGACCGTCGCTACCTCCCCGCCCTCATGGAGCCGATCGTGCCGCCGCCCGCGCCGGCCGGTACGCCGGAGTCGACCGCCGCGGCCTGCGCGGCCGCCTTCCGCAGCACGGTGCAGATCGTCCCGTTGTTCGAACGGGTCGACGGGATGCTGGGCACCGAGCGGGTCAACGGCCTCCCCTTCCGACGCGCGCTCGTTCCCGGGGGCGGTCTGGTCGCGGACGCACGCGCCCTCGCCCGGGTGTACGGGGCGTGCGTCGCGCCGGTCGACGGGGTGCGTCTGCTCGACGACGACACCGTCGGCCTGGTGTCACGCGACTGGCTCGGCGGCATCCGCGAGCCGCTGTGCCTTCCCGGCGCCGCCGCGACCGTGCGGTGGGGGTTGGGGTTCGAGATCTCGCACGCTCTGAACCGCATGCTCGGCGACGGCTCGTTCGGTCATTCCGGCATGGGCGGCCGGCTCGCCTTCGCCCACGCCCCCTCGCGCACCGGCTTCGCTTTCGTGGGACAGCGGATGACCTTTCCGGCGCCCGGCCAGGATCCGCGGTGGGCGCTTCTGCTCGACGCGCTCGCCGCGGTGTGACGGCCGGGGCGTGAGACGCCCCGGCCGCCGTCAGGACGCGTCCGCTCGCGCGAGCTTCTCCGCCTCCAGCTGCGCGAGACCGCGGTAGCCGGCGTCCGGGCTCGTCGCGGCGCGGGCGGTGCGCAGCGCGGCACGCACCGCCGCGGGCGTGAACGCGTCCGGCGCGGCGGTGCGGATCGTCCACGCCACCGTCTCGCCGGGCAGCAGCGTCTCGAGGGTGCGCTCGGCGTGCGCGTCGGGGTCGATCTGATCGACGAGCAGGGTGGCGTCGCGCAGCAGCGTGCGCGCGGTGAGGTGCACCGACACCCCCGCGGGCACCGCGTCCACCTCCACGTCGAACCGCGGCTCCGGGTCGGGGTGGACGCGATCCGTCTCGCCGAGCAGGACGCTCCGCGACGCGCGCGCCCCGGACGCGCCGGGTGCGCCGGACGCCCCGGGTGCGCCGGTGTCGGCATCCGTCGGGGTGAGCACCGTCGCGACGAGCAGCTCGTCGCCACCGAGGTCGGCGGCGAGGGCGTGCATCGGCACGGCGATCGCCGTGTGCGCCGGCACGTGCACGGTGGCCTCGGTCTGCCCCGAGGGCGCACCGCGCGTCCAACGCTGCACGTCGACGACCGCGTCCCACGGCTCGGGTGTGCTGTTGCACGCGAACAGGGTGGGTCCGTCGGCCTCGTGTCGCAGGACGACGATGCGCGGGCGGTAGGCCTCGCGCACGGCGTAGGCGACCGGCTTGTAGCGGTCGGCGACGTCGATCATCGACCACGAGAGCGCGGGCCAGCAGTCGTTCAGCTGCCACACGATCGTGCCGCGGCAGAAGGGCTCGAGAGTGCGGAACCGCTCGACGCCGTAGCGCACGGCGCGCGCCTGATCGAGCTGGGCGAGCCAGTACCACTCGTCGAAGTCGGTCGGCACGCCGAAATGGGCGTCGAGCACGTCGTTGATGCGCTCCGTGCCGCCGGCCGCCTTCTGGCGCTGGATGGTCCCCGCCGAGAAGGGTGCCGGCCGCTCGTCGTGGACGACCGCGTCGAAGGTCGCGCGGGCCGGGGGTCCCTGGAACCCGAACTCCGAGACGAACCGCGGGCGTACGTCGTCGTAGGCGCGATAGTCGTCGGGGATCCACCAGTGCACCACGCCGCGGGAGGGATCGTTGGGATCGTCCCACCGTCCGCCCGACGACGGGCTGCCCACGAGATAGGCCCGCGAGGGGTCGAGCTCGGCGACGAGTCGGGGGAGGAGGTCGACGTAGAACGTCTCGCCCCAGCTCGCGCCGTCCAGCACGTGCTCCCAGTCGTGCAGGAACCAGAACCACAGGTTCTCGTTGTTGCCGTTCCAGAGCGCGAGGCTGGGGTGCGGCATCAGCCGGGTGATGTTCTCGCGCGCCTCCGCCTCGACCTCGCCGGCGAAGGGCTCCTCCTCGGGATACGCCGCGCAGGCGAAGAGGAAGTCCTGCCACACGAGGATGCCGGCCTCGTCGCACGCGGTGTAGAACTCGTCCGACTCGAACACGCCGCCGCCCCACACGCGCAGCAGGTTCGCGCCGAGGTCGAGCGTCTCGGCGATCCGACGGCGGATGTCCCGGCTCGTGACGCGGGCGGGCGAGGTGTCGTCGGGGATCCAGTTGAAGCCCCGGACGAACATCGGCACCCCGTTGACCGTCAGGCCGAAGCTGCGACCCTCTGCATCCTCGGTCTGATCGACCACGAGATCGCGGAACCCGATCCGTCGCGTCCAGACGTCCAGTGCGGTGCCGTGCGCGTCGACGAGCGTCACGGTGAGCTCGTGCAGCGCGGGTGCCCCCATGCCGGTCGGCCACCAGCGGGCGGGGTGCGGCACGACGAGCTCGCCCCGGAGGCGGTCGGAGTGCGCGGGCGCGGCGATCCAGGTGCGGGCGCCCCCGACCTCGACGAGTACGCCGAGGTCGCTCTGCCGCCCGGACTCGGCGGTGCGCTCCAGCTCGATGTCGAGCGAGATCACGCCGTCGTCGCCCGCGAGACGCGACGTGGGCCGCACGGCGCTGAGCCGGGCGGTCGACCACGCCTCGACCTCGACGGTGCGCCAGATGCCCGACCCGGGCAGGGCCGGGCCCCAGTCCCAGCCGAACGCGCACGCGTTCTTGCGGATGAAGGGCGACAGCGTGCTGAAGACGGTCCAGCGCGCTCCGAGCCGGTCGCGTTCCGCCTCCGCGGCGGCGACCGGCGAGCGCAGGGCGACGCGCAGCTCGGCGGGGCCCTCGGCGAGCTCGGGAGCGGCGACGCGCCAGGTGCGGTGCATGTTCGACAGGCGCGCGCGCGGGTCGCCGTCGATGAGGATGTCCGCGTGGGTGTCGACGCCGTGGAACACGACCTCGATCCGCTCGGGGGTGCCCGTCACGGCGGGGAGCCGGGTGCGGTACTCCCAGTCCGCTTCGCCGATCCACGTGAGCCGGTGCTCGTTGTCGTCGTCGAACGGGTCGGCGATGGCCCGCGCGTCGCGCAGCGCCATGTGCACGTCGCCCGGCACCGGGGCGTCGAAGGTACGGCCGACGACGTGGTCGGGGAGGGGGCCCGACGCTCCGCGGAGCTGCCAGACGGCGTCGGTGGGGATACGGGTGAGCACGGCGTCGTCCTCGTCTCTCAGCGGGTGTCACGGATTTCGGATTGCGGTCTTGCGTCCGCCGCCACCCTCGGGCTAATGTGCAAAAGCGCTTTGGCATCTGGCCCGACCAAAGTACATCACGCACCGAGTCGCCTGCAATCCGACTCAGAAAGAGAAGTTTCGATGAAGAGACCACTCCGCTCCCGCCCGTGGGCGAAAGCCGCCGCTCTCGCGGCGATGACGGCCCTGACCGTCGGCGGGCTCACCGCCTGCGGCGCCGGCTCCACCCCGGCCGAGTCCGCCGGACCCGTCGAGATCGTCATCGGCAATCAGCCCGCCGCGACCGAGACCGCCCGCCTCGCCCTGTTCAACTCCCTCGTGGAGACGTTCAAGTCGCAGCATCCGAACTACGTCGTCACGACCACCGAGGACGGCTGGGACGCGCAGACCTTCTCCGCACGGCTGGCCGCCGGAGACCTGCCGACGGTGATGGGCGTGCCCTTCACCGAGATCCGCGGACTGATCGAGCGCAAGCAGGTCGCCGACCTGACCGACGCCGTCGACCAGCTCGGGGTCACCGACCTGCTGAACCCCCAGCTGGTCGACCTCGTCTCCGCCGACGGCAAGAAGTACGGCGTGCCGACCATGGCCTACGCGATGGGACTCGTTTACAACCGTGCCCTCTTCCAGAAGGCGGGCCTCGACCCCGCCGCCCCGCCCACCACGTGGGACGAGGTGCGCGCCGCCGCGAAGCAGATCACGGACAAGACGGGCGTGCCCGGCTTCGCCCAGGTGACCACCGACAACCAGGGCGGCTGGGTGCTCGGCGCCCAGGTCGCGTCGCGCGGCGGGTCGCTCGTGAACGAGGCTGGAGACGAGATCACCTTCGACGATGCGGCCACCACCGACGCGCTGACGCTCCTGCACGAGATGCGCTGGACCGATGGCAGCATGTCTCCCAACGGGCTGATGGCGGCGCTCGATCTCGCGCAGGCGTTCGCGGGGCAGCAGGTCGGCATGTTCATCCTGCAGTCCGACGCCTACCGGCCGCTCACTGAACAGCTCTCCTTCCCCAGCGCCGACTTCGGCTTCGGGGCCATGCCGACCGTCTCGGCGGGCGACGCGCCCACGACCCTGTCGGGCGGCACCATCGACATCGTGCGCCCCGACGCGTCGCCGGCGCAGGCGAAGGCCGCCGTCGAGTGGATCCAGCTCGCCGAGCTCGGCAAGTACACCGACAAGGATGCCGCGCGCGCCGACGCGCAGGCACTCGCGTCACAGGGCTCCGCCGTCGCGATCCCCGGCCTGCCCGTCGTGACCGCCGCGGCCTACGAGCAGTACCTGTCGTGGATCTCCGATCTGAACAACGTCCCGATCGAGAACTTCCGCCCCTACCTCGACGAGGTCGCCGAGCAGAAGGTGCAGTCGGAGCCGCCGGTGAAGGGGCAGGACATCTACGCGACGCTCGACCCGGTCGTGCAGGCGGTCATCACCGACCAGGGCGCGGACATCCCCACGCTCGTGTCCGGCGCCGCCTCCACGGCTCAGGCGCTGTTGTCCCGCTGATCCGTGCGGGGCGGCGGTGAGCCCGCCCGTCGCCCCGCACCCCCACGACTCCTCGCCGCGCCGCGGCGGGGGAGCCCACCACCCGTCCCCGTCGCACCGAGGAGTCCGATGTCCGTCCGTTCCCGACGTCGCCGCACGTCCCTGGCGGCGCTCGCCGTCGCCGCGCCGACGATCGTCGTGTTCGCCGTGTTCTCGTGGTGGCCGATCGTGCGCGGCGCGCTCATGAGCGTGCAACATCCCACGTTCGTGGGCGCCGTCGAGTGGGTCGGCTGGAGCAACTTCGCCTACGTCCTCGCCGACCCGCAGCTCGGGCAGGCGGTGGGCAACACCCTGTGGTTCACGGTGCTCGCGATCGTCTTCGGATTCCCCCTGCCGCTCGCCCTCGCCGTCATGATCTCCACGGTCCGCGCCCGCCGCCGCGGCCTGTTCGCGGCGCTGGCGTACTTCCCGGTGATCGTGCCGCCGGTGGTGGCGATCCTGCTGTGGCGGTTCGCGTACGACCCCGCGCCGACCGGGCTGTTCAACAGCATCCTGGCGACGGTCGGGGCCGGACCGTTCGCCTGGCTCAACGACGCCGCGCTGGCCATGCCGTCGATCGTGCTGCAGGCCACGTGGGCGGCGGCCGGGACGAGCGTGCTCATCTACCTGGCCGCGCTCACCGCCGTCCGCCCCGACCTTTACGAGGCCGCGGCGCTCGACGGCGCGTCGGTGTGGCAACGCGTCTGGCACGTCACGCTTCCCCAGATGCGCACGATGATCCTCATCATGCTGCTGCTGCAGCTCATCGGTGCGGCCCAGGTGTTCACCGAGCCCTTCCTCATGACCTCGGGCGGACCGCAGAACGCCACGCTCACGATCCTGCTGCTGATGTACCGGTACGCGTTCGGCGGCTCCGCCGACTACGGTGCGGCCACGGCTCTCGGGCTCCTCCTGGCCGCGGCGCTCACCGTGCTGTCGGTGCTCTACCTGCGTCTCACGCGGAGGTGGCAGGCATGAGCGGTGGCCTGCTGACCCCGGCGGAGCTGCGGCGCCCGCGCACGCGGTGGGTGCTGCGCGGCGTGCACGCGGCCGTGCTGGCCGGACTGGTCGTGGCCGGGTTGGGGCCGCTGTTGTGGCTCGTCGCGGCATCCCTCGGCGAGACCACCGACGTGCTGCGCGACCCGCTCGGGGTCTTCGGGCGGATGACCGAGTGGCACCACTACGCCGACGCTTTCCGCGGCGTCGACACCGCGCGCCTGCTGGGCAACACGCTGGCGATGGCGGCGGGGTCGGCGGTCACGACCGTCGTGGTGGCCCTGAGCGCGGGATACGTCATCGCGATCATGCGGCCGCGCTGGGCGCCGCTGCTGTCGGGCGGCATCCTGGCGACGGTCTTCCTGCCGGCGATCGTGTCGTTCGTGCCGCTCTACCTCACGGTGGTCGACCTGTTCGGCACCGGCATCTCGCTGCAGAACACCTTCTGGGCGGTGTGGCTGCCCGCGGGCGCCAACGCGTTCGCGGTGCTGCTGGTCACCGGCTACCTCCGCGGCATCCCGCGCGAGCTCATCGAGGCGGCCGAGATCGACGGCGCCGGGCCGCTGCGCATCCTGTGGAGCGTCGTGCTGCCGGCGGCGCGGCCCATCCTCGGTGTGGTCGCCCTGCTGGCCGCGATCGGGGCCTGGAAGGACTACCTGTGGCCCTCGCTGGTGCTCACCGACCCGAAAGTGCGGCCCATCTCGGTCGCATTGCCGATGCTGGAGCGCACGAACGACCTGACGACCTTCTTCGCGATCCTCGTCGTCTCGGCGCTGATCCCCATCGGGCTGTTCCTGGTCTTCCAGCGTCCCCTCCTGGCCAGCGCCGGGCTCTCCGCGGGGATGAAGGACTGAGACCCGCCGCCGTCGACCCCCGCCACCGATGCGGCCCCGCCGCCACGAAGCTCCCGCGCGCAACGGTGCGTGCGGACGAGAGAGGAGATTGGTCCATGACCGAACAGCCCATGTCGCGACCGGAGGGCCGCCGCCCCAGGTCGCGCCGCCGCGCGCTGGCCACTGCGCTCGCCGTCGTGCTCGCGACCGCAGGGGGCGTGCTGGCGGCCGAGCCCGCCCAGGCCGCCCCCACCGCGTACTACGTCGACAGTGTGAACGGCAGCGACGCCGCCGCCGGCACCAGCCCGGCCAGCGCGTGGAAGTCGCTCGCTCCGGTGAACGCGCACACCTTCGCCGCCGGCGACAGCATCCTGCTCGCGCGCGGCGGCACCTGGACGGGACAGCTCGCTCCGCAGGGGTCGGGCACGGCGTCCGCCCCCATCACGGTCTCCGCCTACGGCTCGGGCGCGCTGCCGCACCTCAGCGGCGCGTCGCTCGCGTCGGGCGGCACCGTCCAGCTGCAGAACCAGAGCTGGTGGACGATCCAGAACCTCGACGTGTCGAACGACTCCGGCACCGACAACTTCGGCGATCCCACGGGCGGCACGCCCCGCTCCGGCATCCTGGTGCGCAACACCGTCGCGAACACCCTGCAGCGCGGGATCGTGATCCGCAGCAACGTCGTCAGCGACGTGAACGGATGCTTCCACTGCGCCGACATCGACGCGCACGACAACGGCGGGATCGTCGTGGACACCACCCAGCTCGGCGCGAGCTTCGATGGGGTGCTCATCGAGAACAACACCGTGCACGACGTCGGCCGCACCGGCATCGTCGTGTGGGATGCCAGCTACTTCACCACCGACATGACGGTGATCGTGCAGTCCGCCCTCACCTCGAACGTCCGCATCCGCGGCAACACCGTGATCGACCCCGACAGCGACGGCATCCTCGCCTTCGGAACCGACGGTGCCGTGCTGGAGTACAACGTCGTCCGCGGGGCGGGCCAGCGCACCACCGATGCGGGCAACATGCCGGCGTCGGCGGGACTGTGGCCCACGCGCGGCATGAACACGCTCGTGCAGTTCAACGAGGTGTCGGGCACCCGCACCCACGGCACCGACGGTCAGGGCTTCGACGTCGACATGGGCAGCAAGAACACCCGCGTGCAGTACAACTACTCGCACGACAACGAGGGCGGCTTCCTGCTCCTGATGGGCGGCTACTCGAGCGACGTGGTGGTGCGTGACAACCTGTCGGTCAACGACGCCTGGGGAGGAGTGAAGGGCGTCTTCACCTTCTCGTGGGGCGTGCCGGGGCCGGTGAAGATCTACAACAACACCGTGTACATCCCCGCCGGATCGCCCGCGAACCCCATCTACTGCGACGGCGACGCCGGGGCCTGCGCCTCATCGACGCCGGGCCAGTGGTCGTTCGTGAACAACATCGTCGACAACCACGGCACCGGGTCGTACACGTACCCCGGCATGGGCACGAACGCGACGTTCGCCTCGAACGTGTTCTCGGGCAACCACCCCGCCAGCGAGCCGGCGGATGCCACGAAGATCACCGCCGACCCGCGGTTCGTCGCGGCGGGCACCACCGGCAACGGGTTCGCCGTCGCCGACGCCTACAAGCTCCTGTCGACCTCGCCGGCGATCTCCACCGGGCAGGTCGTGAGCCCCAACGGGTTGCGCGACTTCTTCGGCAACGCACTGTCGACGACCGCGGCGCCCTCCCGCGGGTTCCACGAGGCCGCGCCGCCCGCCGTCGCCCCGGCGCTCTTCGACCCGGTCAACGACTGGAGCATCAGCACGGCGCGCTCGGCGAACATCATGCTGGACACGACCGCTCCGGCATCCAACATGGCCGGCGACACCTCGCGCATCAAGCGCAGCGACGACCAGCCCGGCTGGGTGCGCTGGGATGCGGCGCCCGGCAAGACCGTGACCCTCTCGACCTTCTACTTCAACCAGGGGCCGAGCGCGTTCACGATCGTCGCCCTCGACGGCTCGGGCACCGCCACGACGGTGGCCTTCACCGCGACGGCGGCCACGGCCACGACCAACGGGTGGACCAAACGCACGATCACCAGTGCGGCGCTGCCGGCCGGCACGCGCGCCGTCGAGGTCCGGTTCGGTCTCGTGTCATCGTGGGGCGTGCAGATCGGCGACATCACGATCGGCTGAGTCCCCGCATCCCGAGAGCGGGCTCCGCGTCGTTCGCCGTCCTGGCCGACGCGGGGTCCGTTCTCGCGGGCGGTGCCCGTCGAGGAAAGGCAGGAGTGAAGAGGGATGCTGGAGGGTGCGAGCGTGCTCCGCGCGCCGGAGGGATGGCGCGGCGCGCCGGGGTTCGTGCGCGCGTTCTCGGTGCCGGGCGGCGCCGCGCTGACCGCGGCGGTGCTGGAGGTGACGGCCGAGGGTCTGGTCGAGCCGCTGCTGGACGGACGGCCCGTGACCGCCGACGTGCTCCTGCCGGGGTGGACGGCGTACCGCCACCGGCTGCGCGTGGCGACCTACGACGTCACCGCGCAGCTGGGCCCCGGGCGCTCCCACGAGATCGAGCTGCGTGCCGGCAACGGCTGGTACTGCGGTCGCCTCGGATGGAGGGGAGCCCGCGCGCTCTACGGCGATCGGCCGGGTGTCGCCGCCGCGCTGACCCTGCGTTTCGACGACGGCTCGTCGCACCGTCTCGTCACCGACGACACCTGGCGGACGGTCCGCACGGTGACGCTCTCCGACGACCTCTACGACGGTGAGCACCTCGATCTGCGCACGCGCCGCGGCGCTGCGCATCCGGTCGTCGTGGACCACCTCGACCGCTCCCGGCTCGTGCCGTTCGCGGGGCCCCCGATCGTGCGGACCGCGCGCGTCGCCCCCATCTCGGCGTGGAGCGACGGCCGCGGCGGCACGATCTTCGACTTCGGACAGAACCTGGTGGGCCGGCTGCGGACGAGGGCCCGGGGGCCGCGCGGCCATCGGCTCACCGTGCAGCACGCCGAAGTGCTCGAACGCGGAGAGCTCGCCCGCCGCCCGCTGCGCAGCGCCCGCGCCGAGGACGTCGTCGTGCTGTCCGGCGGCGACGACGATGTCGAGCCCGCCTTCACGTTCCACGGGTTCCGGTACGCGCGCATCCAGGGATGGAGCGCGGTCGAGGGCGACGTGGAGGCCGTCGTCATCGGCAGCGACCTGCGCCGCACCGGACGCTTCGCCTGCTCCGATCCGGTGCTCGACCGCTTCCACCGCAACGTGGTGTGGAGTCTGCGCGGCAACACCGTCGGCATCCCCACCGATTGCCCCCAGCGGGACGAGCGCCTGGGATGGACGGGCGACATCGCCGTGTTCGCCCCCACCGCCTGCTTCCTCTTCGACATGGACGGGTTCCTCCGGGAATGGCTCACCGACCTTCGGTGCGAGCAGGACGATGCCGACGGGCGGGTGCCCTATGTCGTGCCCGATGCGCTACCGGGGTGGAGCGTGCGCCCGGGGGAGCCGCCGGAGGCGGTGGGCGTCTGGAGCGACGCGGCGGTGTGGGTGCCGTGGGCGCTGTGGGAGTCGTCGGGCGAGCCCGCCGTGCTCGCGGAGAGCTGGGCGAGCATGACCGCGCACGTCGAACGGGTGCTCGGCCGGCTCTCCGCCGACGGGGTCTGGCGCGACGACTTCCAGTTCGGGGACTGGCTCGATCCCACGGCTCCGCCCGACGACCCGTTCGCGGCGATCGCCGACCCGGGCGCGGTCGCGACGGCCGCGCTGCACCGCAGCATCCTGATGCTGTCCCGCGCCGCGAGCGTGCTCGGCCGTCCCGGCGACGAGAGGCGGTGGGCGGCCCGCGCCCGGCGGCTGCGCGACGACTTCCGGCGGGCGTACGCCGAGCCCGGCGGGCGGCTGCGCTCGGATGCGCCCGCCGTGTATGCGCTCGCGATCGTCTGCGAGGTGCTCGACGGGGCGGATGCCGCGAAGGCCGGGCAGCGGCTGGCCGAGCTCGTCCGCGCGTCGGGACACCGTGTCATCGCCGGTTTCGCCGGTGCCCCCTACCTGTGCGACGCCCTCACGGCGACCGGCCATCTCGACGACGCGCTGGCGCTGCTCGTCAACCGCGAGACGCCGGGGTGGCTCGCCCCGGTCGACCTCGGAGCCACCACCGTGTGGGAGCGGTGGGACGCGCTCCTTCCCGACGGGACGGTCAATCCGGGGGAGATGACGAGCTTCAACCACTACGCGTTCGGCGCCGTCGCCGACTGGATGCACCGCGTCGTCGGCGGACTCGCCTCCCTCGCTCCGGGGTGGGCGCGGGTGCGGGTCGACCCGCGTCCGCCCGCTGGCCTCGCCTGGGCGCGCACCTCGATCGACACGCCGCGGGGCACCATCGGCGTGCACTGGGAACGGGATGCCGAGGGCGCGCTCCACGTGGACTACGCCGCGCCCGAGGGTGTCGAGGTCGAGCTGGCCGAGGACATCGCCGAGCGCGCGCGCCGCGTCCCGTCTGCGGCGCTCGCTCCGGCGACGGCGGCAGAGTGAGACCGTGCCGGGCTTTCATCACGTCGAACTGTGGGTCGCAGACCTTCCGTGAGCGCGTCGCGAGGGGGGCTGGCTGCTGGGCGAACCGGATCACTACGCGGGCTGGCTGGAGGACTCCGCGGGAGCCAAAGCCGAGATCGTCGCCGACGAACGCTGACGACCCGCTCCTGCGCGGATCGAGCGCGGGCGAGCGCGGCGCTCCGGAGGTGGCCGCACATGCCCGGCGGGCGGGGTCACGCCGGGGCGAGGTCCTCGCGCACCAGTGCCCACACCTGCTTGTCGTGGAACACCCCGCCGTTGAGCCAGGCGCCGCGCAGGGTACCGTCCAGTGTCATCCCCAGCCGCCGCGCGACCGCGGCGCTGCGCTCGTTGTCGGCCCGGCAGCGCCACTCGACGCGGTTCAGGCCCCGCTCGCGCAGCGCATACTCGACGAGCACCCGGGATGCCGCGGTCACGAGTCCCCGTCCCTCGGCCGCGGGCTCGAGCCAGCATCCGATCTCGCAGTGGCCGGCGGCGGCGCTGAAGGCGACGAACATCACGCCGCCGACCAGGCGCCCGTCCGCCCAGATGCCGAACAGGCGCGCGCCGTCATCGGCCGCACTCGCTGCGTAGCGGTGCAGCGTGGCGCGGGCGCCCTCGACGGTGTCCGTGACGAACGAGGCGCCCACCCAGGGGCGGATGTGCTCGCGCGCCCGCTCCATGTGCGCGGCGAACTCGTCGGCGTGCCAGAGCTCCAGAGGTCGCAGCTCGGCGGAGGGGGAGAGGACTCGATGAAACATGGACGCCTTCCATAACGATCGTTATGTCGGGCAGTCTAGACCCATGCCTCCTGCCGAGCGGACCCGCCGCGACCGTCAAGCGGAGGTGGCCGAAGCCGTCTGGCGCGTGCTGGACCGCGACGGTTTCGTCGGGCTTTCCCTGCGTGTCGTCGCCGCCGAGATGGGCGCGACGACCGGAACCGTGACGCACTACTTCCGCTCGAAGAAGGAACTCACCGATTACGCGCTCGACCTGCTCGCCGCGCGCCGGGCCGCGGATGCGGGATCGCCGTCGGAGAGTGCTCGATCGGCGCTGCGGGCGGCGCTGCGCGGGATGCTGCCGCTCGATCGGCCGTCACGATCGGCGACGCGCATCTGGGTGAGTTCGTGGGATGCCGCGCTCGCCGAGCCCGACCGTGCGGCCGCGCACGCCCAGCGCTATCGCGACAGCCGCGCCAGACTCGCGCTCCTCGTGGCGGCGGTCCTCGACGAGACGTCGACCCACCCGGACGATGCGGCCGCGATCGCCGAGCAGCTGCACGCCACGATGCTGGGCATCGCCACTCAGGCGGTGCTCGACCCCGAGGCGTATCCGCCCGAGCGCGTGGCGCGGCTGGTCGAGGCGGCCATCGCCCGATGGGTCACCGATCCGACGGAGGCCGGTGGCCCCTCGGGCGACGGCGCGTCCGCTCAGGCGAGCGGTTCGTAGACCTCGGTGATCAGCTCGGCCGGGCCCACCTCGGCGGGCGTGTTCAGGTAGATGTTGAACGCGCGTGCAGCCAGCGCGTCGTCGCTGCGCGGACGCAGCCCGTCGGCGGCGATGCGTTGGTTGATCAGGTCGTGCGCGGCGGTGATCTGATCGTAGGGGCCGACCACGCGCGCGACGAGGCAGTCGCGCGCGGGAAGCTCGACGACCTCGAGCGGGGCCTCGACGCGCGTTCCGGGGGCGACGGGCACGAAGATCGAGAGGTCGACGTCGCGCTCGGTGTACTGATCGTCGTGCTCGATCACGCCGCACGGACCGAGCGGCGCGATCGACTGCGCGCCGAGAGCGGGCATCATCCGCTCCCAGAGCTGGCCCTCGTCGGAGTAGGTGGGCACGGTTCCGCGCAGGCACGCGAGCGTCATCGCGGGAACGGTGGTGCGACTGACAGTGATGGACATGGGTGTTCCTCCGTGGTCGAGCAATCTGTTGATGAGAGAGACACGTCCCTGGGCCGCGCGCTGTTCCTCGAGCAGGGACTCGCGCTGCAGGCGCAGCGCCGTCGTCCATTCCGGGGTGTCGCGGGCGGCGAGGAGGATGCCGATGGCGGAGACGCCGAACCCGACGTCGCGCAGATTGCGGATGTCAGCGGCATCCTGGAGCTGCCGTGCCGCATAACGTCGGTACCCGCTCACGCGGTCGACGTCGGCGGGCACGAGGACTCCGTGGAGGTCGTAGTGACGCAGCATGCGCACGGACAGTCTGCTCAGCGAGCTGAACTGTCCGATCGTCATGAGATCCGTGGTCTCGGCCATGAGGTCATGCTCCCGCGTCACACGGTGTGAGAGTCAAGTCCGTCGCGTGAACGGGAAGAGCCCGCCCCGACGATCGTCGGGACGGGCTCTCTCACGCGGTCTGGGTCAGAGCGCGCGGATGTTCGCGGCCTGCATGCCCTTGGGGCCACGCTCGGCGTCGAATTCCACCTTCTGGTCTTCGCGCAGCTCCTTGAAGCCGTCGGTGACGATTGCGGAGAAGTGCGCGAACAGGTCGGCGGAGCCGTCGTCCGGCGCGATGAAGCCGTAGCCCTTCTCGGAGTTGAACCATTTCACGGTGCCAGTGGCCATCGTGTCTTTCCTTCTGTTTTTCGGGCCGCCGGGGCGGCCGGGTGTGCCGAGTCGACGAATGCGACGCGGACGTGTGGGGGTCTTGTGAGCGGTCGAGAGCGCCGCGGTCACGGCGGCTCGAGCCAGCAGCGGGCTGGTGTGGATGCCGAGGTCTTCGCCGCGCGCGCCGTGCGCGTGGGCTCCGGCGAGCGTGTCGGCGACGAAGCCGGCGTACTCACCGGCGATCGTGGCGACGTGGACGTCGGCGTCGGCCTGGCGCCAGAGGACCTCTGGCGAGGTGGGAGGGAAGGTCATGAATCGTTTCTGTAGCGCGCGATCACAGTGGTGCGCGGGCGGCGAAGGATGCCGCTGGTCGTAGATGGCGGTCCGAGGAGATGGCTCTCGGCATCGAGAGGGACGGAACGGACGCGTGCCCGAGATACGGGACGGTCAACTGTAGCACCCGACGCCTGTGAAATGGCCGGGCCGGCTTGCAGCGGTGGGCGGGTGCTGACATACAGTCGAGGGATGCGACGTTCCCTCCCCGCCGTGTTGATCCTCGCCGCCGCCACCGGAGCCCTCGCGTTCACGTCGTGCGCCGCGGGGGTCACGACACCCGCCGCCTCGCCCACGACGACCGCCGGCGCGGCCACGTCCTCGCCGGGGCCGTCCGCATCCGTGTCCGGCGCCGTCGGTGCTCCGGCGGTGTGTGACGCCGTCGAGCTGAAGCCCGGGGCGTCGGTCGCGGGCTCGGATCTGGCCGCCTGCGTCGTGGGCTTCTCGCGTGCCGCGGGAAGCGGCCGCGAGACGTTCACGGCCTCCGACGGCAGCTCGGGGCAGGCGGATTTCGTCTTCGGCGACGCGCCCGCGATGTCGGGAACCGTGACGGGGGCGGACGGCTCGACCTCGTTCGTGCTCACGCCCGACGCGGCGTGGATCACGATCGACGGCGTGTGGGTCGAGGGCGACGCGAGCAGCACCGACCCGAAGCGGATGCTGGCGGGCACCGTGGGGCAGGCCTATCGGGCCTTCGCCGATCCGTCGGCCACCACCGCCGTCATCTCGGCATCTGCGTCGTGGACGGTGCAGACCGATCAGGACGTCATCACGCTTCCCGACGACACCGAGGTCCCCGCGTGGCGGCTCCAGTCCGACGCCGCCTTCACCGCCGTGGGGGCCGACGTCCAGGAGATGGTCGTGTGGCTGACGTCGGCGCACGTGCCGGTCGGCGTCCAGGCGACCGCGAGCGTCGGCGGCATCCAGACCACCACCGTGCAGCACTACTACGGGTGGGGGACGCCGGTCGCGATCACGACGCCGCAGCCGTGAACGCCGGATCTGGCGCCCAGGTCGCGCGCGTCGCGGCGGTCGCGCTCTCCGCGGGTGCACAACGTCGGAACAATGCCCGCGCCGCCGCCCCGCTTCGCGGGATCTCGAGCGCCCGCCCGCGGTTCTCCGACGTTGGTCACGCGCGCGGCGTGACGCCCTCCGCGCGGCGGCGCAGCGCCCGGTAGGCGACGCCGACCGCCACGACCGCCGCGCCGCCGACGATCGAGGGCCAGGGGAGCGTCGCCACGAGGACGGCGCAGCCCACCGCGCCGACGATCTGCAGCACGCGCGGGAAGCGCCGCGCCGCGGCACCCTGCCGATACGCCGCGACGTTCGCGATCAGGTAGTACAGCAGCACCCCGAACGAGGAGAACCCGATCGCCGCACGGAGGTCGGTCGTGAGGATCAGCACGCTCACGACCGCGGCGAGGGCGAGCTCGGCGCGGTGCGGCACGGCGTAACGCGGGTGGACCGCCGACAGCCACCGCGGCAGGTCGCCCGCGCGGGCCATCGCGAGGCTGGTGCGCCCGATGCCCGCCACGAGAGCCAGCAGCGCGCCCAGGGATGCCGCGGCGGCGCCGACCCGCACGACGGGCCCGGTCCAGGTCCAGCCGCCCGCGGCGGCCAGCTCGGCCAGCGGCGCCGGGGAGGCGGCCAGCCGCTCGGGCCCGAGCGTGGCGAGCGCCGCCACGGCGAGCGCGACGTAGACGATGAGGGCGAGGACCAGCGCGATGACGATCGCGCGCGGGATGGTCCGCTGCGGATCGCGCACCTCTTCGCCCATCGTCGCGATGCGCGCGTAGCCGGCGAAGGCGAAGAAGAGCAGCCCCGCCGACTGGAGGATCCCGTACCAGCCGTGCTCGCCGGGCCCGATGGTCAGGTTGGCCGTCGTCGCCGCGCCGGATGCCGCGGCGGCCACCACCACGAGGACGAGCACCGACAGCACAACGACGACGATCGCTCGGGTGAGACCGGCCGTCCGCGTCACCCCGAAGGTGTTGACGATCGCGAGCACGATGACGGCCGCGACCGCGACCGGCCGCTGCCACGCCTCCGGCACCGCGTACGACGCGAAGGTCAGCGCCATCGCGGCACAGCTGGCCGTCTTGCCGATGACGAACGACCAGCCGGCGAAGAAGCCCGACCAGGGGCCGATCATCTCCCGGCCGTACACGTAGGTGCCGCCGGATGTCGGGAACTGCGCGGCGAGCTGAGCGGACGACGTCGCGTTCGCGTACGCGACGACCGCCGCGATCGCGAGACCGATCAGGAGCCCGCCGCCGGCCGCCGCGGCCGCGGGTGCGAAGGCGGCGAAGACGCCCGCGCCGATCATCGATCCGAGACCGATGGCGATCGCATCGACCAGGCCCAGCCGTCGTGCGAGCGCCCCCGACGCGCTCATCGGGGAGTGCTCGTCGACGACGGCCGTCGGGGCGTGGAACGGGAGGTCACGCCGGGAGTGTACTCGGCGCCCGGCAACGCCTCGTGAACGGGTGCGCGCGACCCGCGCCGCGCGTGGACGGGGTGCTCTCCGCTACCCTGGGCAGCACCGACGGGAGGAGGCGGGCCATGATCGACACGCTCCGTTCCGTCGTGCGGGAGCTCATCTCCGGCATCGGCATGCTGGCGCCGGACGTCGCGCAGATCGGCGCGCTGAGCGCCGTGGCGGTCGCGGTCGCGACGCTCGCCGTCGTCGTGCTCGTTGCGACCGCCGCCTCCACCCTCGAGGGCGCATCGCCCACGCGCGTGCGGTCGGCGCGGTCGCGACTGCTCGCTGCGCCGCTGGCGCAGAGCGATCCGGACGCTCCGGGGCATGTCCTGCGGCGCGGTCCGAGTCGGGCGGCACCGGCCGCCTAGCCACGCCGCGCGCGCCATCGCGCCTCGGCATCCCTTCGCGGTCGACCAGCCCACTCTGATCGCCTCGTTGGAACGGATGCCCCGTGGACCTCTTCGCCCTGCCGCCGGTGGCGGCCCTGCTCGACCTCGTCTCGACCGGCCTCATGGCCGTGATCGCCTTTCTCACCCCTGTCGCCGGACCGCTCGCGGCCGGCTTCTCCGTCGTGCTCATCACTCTCGGCGTGCGCATGCTCCTCATCCCGGTCGGGATCGCCCAGGCCCGGGCGGAGCAGGCCCGCTCGCGGCTCGCGCCCCGTCTGCAGGTGCTGCGGCAGCGGCACCGGACGGACCCCGACCGTCTCCGGCGCGAGACGATGGCGCTCTACCGCGAGGAAGGGGTGTCGCCGTCCGCGGGATGCCTGCCGCTCGTGCTGCAGGCTCCCGTCGTCGGCCTGGTCTACGCCGCCTTCCTGCACGCCTCGATCGCGGGCCACGGCAACCCGCTTCTCGATCAGACGCTCCTGGGCGTCCCGCTCGGACGCAGCTTCGTGGGCGCGGTCCTCGCGCAGCAGCTGGATGCCGCGACGGCGATCGTGATCGGTGTGGTCGTCATCGTGATCGCCGTCGTGGGGGAGCTCACGCGGCGCCTGCTGCTGCCGTCGGCGGACGCGCGGTCGGGCGTCGCCGCGGCGCATCCGGTCGTCGGTGCGCTGCAGTTCGCGACCGCCGTGGTCGCGCTGTTCGTGCCGCTCGCCGCGGCGGTCTATCTGATGACCACCGCTGCCTGGACCCTGGGGCAGCGCCTGATCCTGCGGCGCCGGTACCCGCCGTTCAGCGCGCCGAGGTGAGGCCGCGGTGCGCGCGGGCGATCAGGGCGGCGCCGACGACGCTGACCACCAGGGCCACGACGGCCATGCCCAGCATGAGCGCGCCGAAGCCGTCGCGGTAGGCGCCGAGGGCGGCATCGAACACCGCGGCATCCGGACGGGTTCCGTCCTTCGCGTAGGCGCCGACGCTCGTCAGAGCGGTCTGGACGGCGGTATCCGACATGCCCGATGACGACAGCCGCGAGGTGATGCCGGCCACCGTGAGCTGCGTGACGACGACCGTCGACAGCGCCGTTCCCAGCGAGTAGAAGAGCTGACCGAAGGTGGTGCGCGAGCTCGTGACCGGGCCGTAGAACTCGGCGGGCGCCTCGCTGAGCACGAGGGTGCCGTAGGGGAGCGCGGCGGCCGTGATCCCGAGGGCGATGAGGATGCCGGCGGGGACGAACGCCAGCGGTGAAGCGGCATCGCGGGCGAGGAACGCCGCACCGAACCCGGCCGCGGACAGCACGCCGCCGACGAGCAGGGAGGTCTGCGGGCTCATCCCGCGGGTCATGAGCCGCCCGAGCACGATCGCGCCCAGGATCGAGGTGACCGACACCGGCAGCTGCCACACCGCCACCGTGCCGGGGGTGAGCCCCAGGACGTACTGCCACAGGTTCGAGAGCTGGAGGAAGGCGACCGCCCCGCCCGCGTTGAACACGAACCCGGCGCACAGCGCGGCGAGGAACAAGGGCCGGCGAAACAGTGCGACGGGGAAGAACGGATGCGCGACGCGCGTCTGCGACCACACGAACGCGCCGAGAAGCAGCGCACCCAGTGCGATCGCCGCCCAGGTGAGGGGGCTGCGCAGCGAGGACGCGAGCTGGGAGACGCCGAACAGCAGCACGACCATGCCGGTGATGAGGGCGATCTGTCCCCACACGTCGCGCTTCTCGGTGACGCTCGGAGCCACGGCCGGCAGCAGGGCGAGCACGGCGGGGATGCTGAGCGCGGACAGGAGCGGCACGAGCAGGAACGCCAGCCGCCAGTCGGCCCCGGCCAGCATCCCGCCCGAGAACGTGAAGACGACGCCCGCGGCACCCGAACACGCCGCGAACGTCGCGACCGCGGCGGGCAGGCGACCCGGCGCCGCGAGCACCTGGATGTAGGCGAAGGCGGCCGCGTAGACCGCTCCCAGACCGACGCCGGACACGGCCTGCCCGAGGATGTAGAGCGCCGGCATCGGGGCGGCGGCGACGATCAGCTGCCCCACGAGCCCCGTGACGAGGGCGGCGACGAGCATGCGCCGACGTCCGATGCGGTCGGCGAGCAGGCCCGTCGTGATGACGGATGCCGCGATCGCCAGAGTCTGCATCGAGGCGGCGAGCGCCTGGTCTCCGCCGACCATGTCGAGGCCGCGGCTGGCGCCGACGAGTGCGGTCGCGGCGATGTTCGGCGCCGAGCCCTGCACGGCGGCGAGGACGCCGAGCAGGGGGACGGCGAGGACGGAGGGGGAGCGCACGACGGACGTCGGCAGGGTGCTGGTCATGAGAGGCCTTCGGGAGAGGGGGGAGGCGAGGAAAGGGGACAGGCGGGAAGGGGGGTGGGCGGCGAGCGGTCAGGCGGAGAACGCCGGGACGCCGTCGATGTAGGTCGCGTGGACGGCGATGTCGTCCCAGCCGGCGGGATCGCTCGTCCACGGATCGGCGTCCACGACCGCGAAGTCCGCGCGCATGCCCGCGCGGAGGCTCCCGCGATCGTCGGCGTGGATCTGCCAGGCGGCATCCGCGGTGATCGCGGCGAGCGCCTGGGCGGGCGTGGCGCACTCCTCGGGCGCGAGCACCGATCCGTCGGCTTCGAGGCGGCGCAGGACGGCAGTCTGGGCGGCGTGCAGCGGGTGCACCTCGGTGACGTTGTAGTCCGAGTGCAGGCTCGGACGCAGCCCTGCACGCACGGCGGACGCGAGGCGGTCGAGCCGTGCCGCGCGGTCGGGTCCGAGGATCGTGTCGCGGAAGGCGGCACCCCAGTAGTAGACGTGGTCCATCAGGAAGCTCGGCGAGATGCCCGCGGCCGCCATGCGCACGAGCTGATCGTCGGTCGTCACGGACGCGTGCTCGAACCGGTGGCGCAGGTCGCCCCGACGCCCGGGGAGCAGCTCCTCGGCGGCGCGCAGCGCGAACTCCACCGCCGCATCGCCGTTCGTGTGGATCATCAGCTGCCAGCCGTCGTCGAGGCCGGCGCGCATCACCTCGCGCAGGCTCTCCGGCGTCCAGTTCGCGTGGCCGCCCGAGGTCTCGCCCAGGTACGGCTGCAGGAAGTAGCCCGACCGGCCCTGGTTGGAGCCGTCGGCGACGATCTTCCAGGCGTCGGCGCGCACCATCTCGTCTCCGCTGAAGGGGGTGACCCCCGCCTCCTTCCACGCGGCGGCGGCCTCGATCGGACCGGCGCAGCCGGCGAGTGCGGAGAACTGGGCCGTCGACACCCGCACGGGCAGGCGGGCGGCGCCGTTGAGCGCGTGCAGCATCGCGATCTCGCTCACCCCGGCGAGCGTGCCGGTCATCGCCTCGCGCATCGACGTGACGCCCCGGCTCGCGAAGGCGGTGAGCACCTGCCGGATGCCGCGGGCGATGTCCTCGCTCGTCGGCCGGGGCAGCCTCGCCAGCAGCATCGTGACCGCGGGGGACTCGCCGACCACACCGGTGAGGCGCCCATCGACCTTCTCGAGCGTGCCGCCGACGGGTTGCGGCGTGGCGTCGGTGATGCCGGCGGCATCCAGTGCCGCGCTGTTGGCGTAGGCGAAGTGCATCGACGCGTTCAGCACGATCACCGGGCGGTCCGTCGCGACCCGGTCGAGGATGTCGCGCGTCAGGACGGGCTCGCCGGGGTACAGGCTCGGGTCGAAGAGCTTCGCGAGGACATACTGCCCGGCGGGCGTCGCGGCGGCGGCCGCGGTGAGCGCGGCCACGACGTCGTCGAAGCGCGGGCAGGCGCTGTGCGACACGTCGGTCCAGTCGAGGGTGAGCAGCGACACCCAGATGTGCGCGTGGGGCTCGATCAGGCCCGGGATCACGACACCGTCCGGTGCGAGCGTCGTCGTGGCGGGGCCGGTGAGCGCGTCGAGGTCGGCGCGGGAGCCGATGCCGACGATGCGCCCGCCGGCGACCGCCATCGCCTCCGCCGTCGGCGCGGCCGGGTCGCCGGTGGCGATGCGGCCCACGACCAGCAGGTCGGCGGCCGCGGCGGCCGGGTGGGCGGAGGCGTGGCGCGCGGGCGTGATCGTCGCACCCGCAACGAGAAGGCCGAACAGCCCAAGGTGGCCGACGTCGACGACGCCCTCGTGCGGCTGCGCACCGTGCTGC
>NZ_JBXAFF010000044.1:0-21812 GCF_058792815.1 Microbacterium sp. MPR-TSA4 | reverse complement strand
GTGGACGGGGTCGACCTGGGGCGGGCAGCGGGCAGCGGGCGAGGGCCACGCCCGGCGGTGCGGGGCGACCGAGCCCGGCGGGGTCAGTGCGGGTGGCCGCGCAGCGGGAGGACGGCCGCGGGCAGTTCGTGCACCTTCGCCGACGCCTCCTCGGCCAGCGGGTTGGTCGAGACCCCGTCCGCGTTGACGAGACGCCCGCCGACGTAGACGGCCTTGAGGTTTCGCGGACTCATCGCCAGCACGTACGAGCGCACGGGATGCCAGAGCGGTCCGACGTCGGGGCGGCGCGGGTCGACCACCACGAAGTCGGCGAACTTGCCGACCTCGAGCGAGCCGACCCGATCGGCGACGCCCATGATCTCCGCGGAGCCCAGGGTGTGCAGGCGCAGCATCCGCTCGGGCATCATCGACAGCGGGTCCTTCGTGCGCGCCCGCTGCGCGTAGATGCCGATGCGCATGTTCTGCCAGGGGTCGCTCACGTCGGTGCAGGCCTGGTCGTCGAGGCCGACGCCGACCTTCATCCCCATCTCGAGCATTTCGGGTACGAGCGCGGTCCCCGACGCGAGGCGCCCGTTGGATGCCGGTTGCCACGACATCGCCGCACCTCCGGCGACCGACTCCGCGATGATCTCGGGGGTCGTCTGGATGAAGTGGCCGAACACGAGCCCGAGCCCGAGGGCGCCGGCATCCCGGTAGAGCGCGAACTTCGACTGCTGGTGCTCGACGGCCTCCGGCGACTCCAGGAAGTGGGCCTGGTTGGTGACCCCGAACCGGCGCATCGCCTCGACCTCGAACGCCGCCGCATCCGGATGCGGCGACCACTGCACCTGGCCCATGATCGACGAGCCGAGGGCGAAGTCGGCATCGAACGTGCGGGTGTGGGCGACCTCCGCGGCGAAGCGGTCGAAGACCTCCTCGGGGGTGCCGGCGGTGACGTCCATGCCTGCGGCATCCACGAAACGGATGCCGGCGTCGCGCGTGCCGTCGGCCTGACGCCAGTGGTACTCGAGGCCCCGGAGGCCCGCGGTGCCGGTGCGCTTGCCGTCGACCATCGGCTCCCAGGCCTGCAGCGGGTCGGTGAAGTTGTACGCCGTCGTGACCCCGTTCGACAGGAAGTCGAGCGAGCCGTGCAGCGTCGCCCAGTAGAGCTGGTCGGCGCTCATGTGCGCGGTGGTGCCGAGCATCGCGTCGCACCAGCCGTAGAGGGTGTCGGCGACGCCGAGCCCGCGCAGGCCGCTCGTGAACAGATGCGAGTGGCTCGACACGAACCCCGGTGCGACGAAGGCTCCCGCGACGTCGAGCGTCTCGTCCGCGATCGTCGCGAGGGGCGGCGTGCCCGCACCGAGCGCGGCGATGCGGCCGTCGTCGCCCACCAGCATCCAGCCGTCCTCGATGTAGCCCGGGTCATCCGTGCCGGCGGGGACGGTGATCAGACGGGCGTGCGTGACGAGGAGCGACATGCTCTGCACGCTAATCAGGCCATGTTTCCGACCTGTCACGGCACGGAAACACCCGTGCACGGCCCGGAAACACGGGCGGATTAGCGTCTGTGCATGTCGCGATTCACGGTCACGGTCTTCTGCGGATCCTCCCCGGGCTTCGACCCGGTCTACGTCGAGGCGGCCCGCGCCGTCGGCACGGCGATCGGACGCTCCGGCATGGCGCTCGTCTACGGCGGCGGCCACGTCGGACTGATGGGCACGGTGGCGGATGCCGCCCTCGCGGCCGGCGCGGAGGTCACCGGAGTGATTCCGCGGGCGCTGCAGGCGCGCGAAGCCGTCAACGAGGACCTGACCGAGCTGATCCTCGTCGACACGATGCACGAGCGGAAGATGCTCATGGCCGACCGCGCCGATGCCTTCCTGGCGCTTCCCGGCGGACCGGGGACCCTCGAAGAGCTCACCGAGCAGTGGACGTGGGCGCAGCTCGGCATCCACGACAAGCCCGTGGGGCTGCTCAACGTCGAGGGGTACTTCGACCCGCTGCTCGCGTTCGTCGCCAACATGCGCGACCGTGGCTTCACCCACCCCCGCTACACCGACATGCTGGTCGTCGCGACCGAGGCCACCGAGGCCCTCGCACGTCTGCGCGACTACGTACCCCCGGCGCGCACCGCGGCCTCGCCCGGCGCCGAGATGACCGGAGCCCTGTCGCTGCCCGTGCGTCCCTAGCTCTTCCGGCGGCATCCGGCTCGGAGCGAGAAACCACTCTCGCGCCGAGACACCCCCGCAGCGAGGGTTTCTCGGGGCGGAAGGTGTTTCTCGGGGCGTCAGGCCGGCCCGCGGCGGGTCAGACGCGCTCCCGGCCGCGCAGCAGGACGGCTTCGGCGAGGGCGCGGATGCCGTGGGCCACATCGCCCGCGGAGACGGACTCGTCGGGGTGATGGCTGACCCCGTCGGGGTTGCGCAGGAACAGCATGCCGACGTCGGTCACGGCCCCCAGCGACATGCCGTCGTGCCCGGCACGGCTGAAGATCACGGGCGGGGCGTCCGACCGCGGCGGGAGGGTCGCGCGGATGCCGCCGGCCACCACGTCCTGCAGCAGGGGCGCGCAGAACACCGCCGGCGCGCTGTGCACTTCGCGTGAGCGCCAGCGCAGTCCGCGGCGACCCATGATGTCGTCCAGCTCGCGGGCCAGCGCGTCCCACACGCGGTCGCGTTCGCCGTCGAACTCGCCGCGCAGATCGAGCGAGAACTGCACCTCACCCGGGATCACGTTGACCGCCCCCGGGAACGCCTCGAAGCGGCCCACGGTGCCGACGATGTGATGCTCGGCGGAGCAGATCCGCTCCACGGCCAGGGCGGCCTCGCTCGCGCCCAGCAGCGCGTCACGACGCATGTCGTAGGGCGTCCCCCCGGCGTGACGGGCCTCGCCCTCCACCACCAGCTGGAACCGCCGCGCCGACGCGATCGACGAGACGACGGCGAGAGGCTCCCCGGCCCGGTCGAGCTCGGGCCCCTGCTCGATGTGCGCCTCGAGGTACCCCACCAGCTCGTCCGGTCGCCGCGCGGCCTCCCCGACCCGGGCGGGGTCGAGCCCGAACTCGAGGAACGCCCGGCGCAGGCTCACGCCGTCGGCATCCGCCAGCTCCCACCACGCGTCGTTCCACGTGCCGGCCACGGCGGACGATCCGAGCAGCGCCTTGCCGAACCGGGTGCCCTCCTCGTCGGAGAAGGCGACCACCTCGATCGCGAACGGCAGCGGCACGGTCCAGCCCTCGCCCGCCGGCACGCGCAGCAGCCGCACGACCTCGAGCGCCATCAGCACCCCCGCGATGCCGTCGTAGCGCCCGGCGTCGAGCACCGTGTCCAGGTGCGAGCCCAGCATCAGCGCGGGCGCCGCCGGGTCGCCGATCCGGCCGACCTGGTTGCCCGCGGCATCCTGCCACGTGCGCATGCCCAGCTCGCGCATCCATTCCGCCGCCAGCCGATTGACGCGGGCGTGCTCGGGCGAGAGGTAGACGCGCTCGATGGATGCCGCGTCCGCGCTCACCCGCGCGAGCTCCTCGCACCGGGCCATCACGCGTCGCGCGGCGGCGGCGATGTCATCGGGCGCGGCGCGCAGGAGGGATGCCGCGGTCACGGCGCCCCCGTGGGAGCGGGCGCGCCAGGGGCGTGCAGGGCGGCCGGGGCGGCGGCGAACACGTCGGCCGCGGCCTCGACGCCCCCACCCGCCGGCACCGCGGCACCGAAGCGCCGCAGCACGCTCTCGAGGGCGGCGAGGGTGGTGAGCACGGCATCCTTGCGCGCGTTGTAGCCCATCGTGCCGATGCGCCAGACCTTGCCGTGGAGCGGCCCGAAGGAGGTGCCGATCTCGATGCCGAAGTCCTCGAGCAGGGCCGACCGGGCGGCATCACCGGGAACGCCCTCCGGGATCTCGACCGCCACGACGTTGCTCATCTTGTGGCCGACGTCGCCGAACACGACGAGGCCGAGCGCCTCGACACCGGCGAGCATCGCGCGTCCGGCGAGCTCGTGGCGGGCGATCACGGCCTCGCGACCCTCGACCAGCAGAAGCCGGGCGCACTCCCGGGCGCCGTAGAGCATGCTCGTCGCCTCGGTGTGGTGGTTCAGGCGACGGGGGCCCCAGTAGTCGAGGATCTGGCCCAGGTCGAAGTAGTTCGAGCGGACGAAGTCGGCCGACGACTCGTCGCCGGGCTCGCGGATACCCGCCTCGACCTTCTTGCGCGCCCGGATGACCTCCACCGCCCGCGGGCTCAGCGTGATCGGCGACGATCCGCTCGGACCCCCCAGGCACTTCTGCAGCCCGGCGGTCGCGGCATCCAGTCCCCAGGCGTCTGCCTCGAAGGCGTTCCCGCCCAGCGAGGCGGTGGCGTCGGAGTAGAACAGCACGCCATGGCGGCGGCAGAGCTCGCCGACATCCTCCAGCGGCTGGAGCATCGTGGTCGAGGTGTCGCCCTGCACGAGGGCGAGCAGCGCCGGCTTCACGCGCACGATCGCCTCCTCGATCACGGATGCCGGGAACACCTGACCCCAGTCGGTCTCGATCGTGTGCACCTCGGCGAGCGCCCGCTCGGCGATCTCGGCCAGCAGGTGCCCGAAGCGGCCGAACACCGGGACGAGCACCCGGTCGCCGGGCTTCACGAGCGAGACGATCGCGGCCTCGATGCCGGCACGGCTCGTGCCGTCGACGAGCAGGGTCGCGTCGTTGCGCGTGCTCCAGACGCCGCGGTACAGCTCCTGCGTCTCGGTCATCGTCGCCGTCATGAACGGGTCGTACTGGCCGACCAGCGGCGCCGACATCGCGGTGAGGACGCTCGGGTACGCCGAGATCGGCCCCGGGCCCATGAGCAGGCGGGCGGGCGGGGCGATCGGGCCGGGAAGGGCGGTGGTGCTCATACGGATTCCGTTTCGGTGATGCGGGCGTGGAGGGCGCGGCCGAGGCGCACGAGGGCGATGTCGGTGCCGGCGCGCGAGACGAGGCTGACGCCGACCGGAGCGTCGCCGCGGTCGGTGGCGACCGTGAGCACCGGCACCGACAGCGCGGGGAGGCCGCCGACGGCGGCCGGCGTGGTCAGCCGCAGGGTGTTCTGGCGGACGGCATCCACCTGCGCGCCGGTGGCCGCGCGCGATGGCGCCGGTCCGGGCACCGTCGGCAGCAGCAGCACGGCGTCGCGGACGTGCGCGTGCAGTGCCTCGCGCAGCGGGGCGAGGGCGGCGCGGGCCGCGGCCTCGTCGGCCGCGGTCACGGCGGCAGCCGTCCGGAAGCGCTCGGCCACGGCGGGCCCGGTCGAGCCGGGGTGGGCGCGCAGCCAGTCGCCGTTGTTGCGCCAGGCCTCTGCACCCTGCACCGTCCGGAACGGCACGAGGTAATCGTCGAGGTCGCCCAGCGCGATCTCCTCGACCGGCAGGCCGGAGGCCGCGAGCATCCCCTCGAACGCCGCGCGCGTGGCCGGGTCGGCCGCCGCCAGGGCTTCGACCGGCACGCGGAACCGCCACGGCAGGTCGTCGCCGGAGGCACCGAACACCGATGCGGTCGAGTCGGAGCCGTCGTAGCTCAGGCACCAGTCCGCGACGGCCTGCAGCGTCGCGCCGTCGCGGGTGAGCCACCCGACGGTGTCGAACGACTGCGCGAGCGGGAGCAGGCCCTGGCGCGGCACGAGGTCGTGCGTCGTGCGCAGGCCCCAGAGTCCCTGGTACGACGCCGGCACCCGCACCGACCCGGCGGTGTCGGTGGCGAGGGCGACGTCGGCGTGGCCGAGGGCGACGGCGGAGGCCGGACCGCTCGACGAGCCGCCGGGGAGCGCACCGGGCACCGCGGCGTTGGGCGGGGTGCCGTAGTGTGCGTTGTCGCCGGCGATCGAGTACGCGAACTCGTCGGTGCGGGCGATGCCCCGCAGCGATGCCCCGCCGCGCAGCAGATCGCCCACCGCGGGCGCGCTCGTGGTCTCGGCGCGAGCCGAGGCGAGATAGGCCGGGTTGCCGGCGCCGATGCGATAGCCCTTGATCGCGAAGAGGTCCTTGACGGCCACGGTGAGACCGGCGAGCGGTCCGTCCCACGCGCCCTGGTACAGCGGGTCGCCGACGGTACGCCAGATCGAGCGGTCGAACGCGGCCGAGCGCGGCGTGACGTGCGCGGCGGTGATGAGCCACCGGCCGTCGATCAGCTCCCACACCTGCGTCTGCAGACCGGTGCCGCCCGTCGCGAACCGCGACACCGCGACGATGAGCGCGACCCCGTCGGCGAGCGGCCGGTACTCGACGCGCTCGATGGTGCGGGCCGACACACCGCCGCGAGAGCCGCGGAACGCGCTGATCGCGTCGTGGCCGACCAGCAGTCCGGCGCCGTCGCCGCGGAGAGTGCGGTCGCCGGGCGCGAACGCGGCATCCAGGGCGTCGAGGTCGTTCGCCAGGATCGCCCGCTCGTACGCCTCGAACGCCGCGCGCAGGTCGTCGGGCAGGGGCTGGTCGGCGGTCATCGGTGGCCTCCCCGCCGGTGTTGCTGTGGCGTCGGTGGTGGCGGTGGTGGCGGTGGTGGCGGTGGTGTCCCGAACTCCTCCACCGCGGGCCGCGCAGGCCGCGGGAGGTGCTCAGGGCCGGGCAATCCGGTCGAGATGGAGGAGTTCGGGGCGCACGCGGCACGCGAACCCGCCGCCGCGACCGCCGCGGAGTCGCTCGGGCAGCCGATGACCCGCCCGGGGGCTTCGCGCGCCGCGCGCGCGCCGGACTCCTCCACGCGCGGGGGCGCGGGCCGCGTCCGGGCGCCCCCGCCCCGCAACCGCAGCGAGTTGGAGGAGTTCGGGACCCCGACCGCGGCGCCCGTCCCCGCCACCCCGGTCACGCCGGGGCTCCCGACGGCGCCGAGGCACCCGGCACCGACCCGGCGGCGGGACCGGCGGCGGGGCGGACGGCGGCGAAGTCCGCCTCGCGGATGCGCGCGTGCACGCCGCAGACGATGTCGACGACCTGCGAGATGTCGAAGTCGGTCGCCGCCGACAGGTAGGCGTAGGCCAGGTGCTCGGCCATGCCGTAGCGCGCCTGCAGCAGATCGAGGGCGGCGCGCACCGCCTTGCGCATCGCCTCGTCGAGATCGACGTCGAGCCCGGTCGGCACGAGGTACTCGTCGGTGCGGACGAGCGGTCCGGTCACCTCGCCGAACGCGGCGAGGGCCTCGGCCCGCGGCACCACGTCGAAGCGCAGCGTCGCGCGCAGCGACGCCTCCAGGGCGGTCAGCGCCACCTCCCCGTCGCCCTGCGCGAAGTGCGGGTCGCCGACGTAGGCGAGCGCGCCGGGCACCTGCACCGGCAGGTACAGCACTGCACCTTCGACGAGCAGGTTGATGTCGATGTTGCCGCCGTGCGCGCCGGGCGGCACCGAGTGCGGCCGCTCCTCGCCGGCGACGGCGACACCCATCGTCCCGAGGAACGGCGCGAGCGGGAACCGCACGACGCGCTCGCCCCCGTCGACCAGGGGCAGGATGCCGCTGCCGTCCGACACCGGCGTGAACACGCTGACGTTCCCGGGCCCCCGCGGGAGCACACCGACCAGCGCGCCCTTGCCGTGCCGGTTGGAGATGACCCCGTAGGGCACCCGCGGGGCGAGGTCGACGACGGTGATCTTCAGCAGATCGCCCACCTCGGCGCCCGCGACGAAGACGGGTCCCGTCACCACGTGCGGGCCGTCGGCGAGCGCATCGCGCGGGACGGTGGCGGCGATCTCGATCGCATCGGTGAGCACGTGCGCGGCCGCCACTCCGTGCCCCGTGAAGTAGCCGAGCGGATCCTGCCCCTGATCGGGGAGGATGCCCTCGTGGCTCACGGTGTCGATGGTCACCGTCTCGCCCGCCGCGATCGTCAGCACCGGTGCGTCCGCGGCGCAGGGCAGTCGCCCCCACAGCACCGTCGCCGGGGATGCCGCGACGTAGTGGTCGCCGGGGATCGCCCCTTCGCGGGGCTGCAGGATCTCGAGGGTCTCGGTCATGATGTCGCTCCTTCGCGCACGTCGTCACCGGCGAACGCACCGGCACGGGGACCGGCACCGGCCAGCAGTTCCACGCCGGGCCGGGCCCGCGCATCGTCATCGCCGGCGCGGTACACGACGGTACCGCCGACGAGCGTCGCGACGACCCCGCCGCGCAGCTCGCGGCCATCCCACGGCGACAGCTTGTGCCGGTACAGCAGCCGCTGCGCGTCGACCGTCCACGACCGCTCCGGAGCGAACACGGTGAGGTTCGCCCGCGCGCCCGGCGCGATGACGCCGAGTCCCGGCATCCCGGCGATGCGCGCCGGTCCGGTCGTGAACAGCGGCAGCAGGCGCTCCAGCGGGATGCCGCGGCGCGCCGCCGCGGTCCAGACGCTCGCGAAGCCCGTCTGCACGCCGGCGATGCCGCCCCAGGCGAGGCCGAAGTCGCCGCCGCCCGCGGTCTTGAGGGCGAGCGTCGCGGGCGAGTGGTCGCTGACGATCGCGTCGATCGTGCCGTCGACGACGCCTTCCCACAGCAAGTCCTGGTTGACGCGGTCGCGGATCGGCGGGCAGCACTTGAACGCGCTCGCCCCGTCGGGCACCTCTTCGGCCGACAGCGTGAGGTAGTGCGGGCACGTCTCGATCGTGAGTCGGATGCCCTCCGCCTTCGCGGCACGGATGAGGTCGAGCGCGTGCCCGTCGGCGACGTGGACGATGTGCGCACGGCCGCCGGTGGCCCGGGCCGCGTCGATCACCGCCGCGATCGCGGCCTCCTCGCTGACGGGCGGACGGCTGCGCAGGAACGCGTCGTAGTGACGACCGAGCTCTCCGTCGGGTCCCGCCCCGACCTCGACGGCGGCCTCGTGCAGGTGGGCCTCGTCCTCCGCGTGGGCGATCAGCAGGCCGTCGAAGGCGGCGAGCTCGGTCAGCGCGGCGCGCAGGCCCGCGCCGTCGAGGTGTCCGAACTCGTCGATGCCGCTCGGCACGAGGAAGCACTTGAAGCCGACGACGCCGGCATCGGCCAGCTCACGCAGGCTGCCGAGGTTCTCGGGGACCGCGCCGCCCCAGTAGCCCACGTCCACGGCGAGCTTTCCGCCCGCGGCGGCCCGCTTCGCGGCGAGCGCCGCGGGCGTGGTGGTCACCGGCACCGAGTTCAGCGGCATGTCGAACAGGGTCGTGATGCCGCCGGCGGCCGCGGCGGCGGTGCCCGTCGCGAAGCCCTCCCAGTCGGTGCGACCCGGCTCGTCCAGGTGCACGTGCGAGTCGACGAGGCCCGGCAGCAGCACCTCGTCGGGAGCGAGCACCACGACCTCGGCGGATGCCGCGGCATCCGCGTCGTCGAGACCGCCGGGCCCGTCGAACCCGTCGAGACCGGCCACCTCTGCGATCACCCCGTCGACGATGCGCACCTGCGCGGGGCGGAACCCTCCGTCGATCCACGCGCGCTCGGCCCGGATCACCCTCACCTCTGCCACGGCGCCGCCTCTCTCGGGAATGGGTCCGACGCTAGCGAGGCGTCGTTTCGCGGGTGTTTCCGCCCGGACGCGCCGGGCTCGAGTGTGAAGCTATAGCTTCATCTTCGCGGCAGGATGTCTCCCGTGTAACGAGCATGTGAAGTCGCCCCTTCACAGATGACGAATCCGGGTCGAATCCCCGGCACCGGGCCGACGGGATGCCGCCGCCCGCTACGCTCTCGACCATGAGCCGCCTGTCCGCCGTCGACGCGTCGCACATCGCCGCGCCCGCGGACGCCGCCGATCGCGCGGCCGCCGGAGACGGCGACGGCGTGGGCGAGCGCCTGCGCGCGCTGCGGATCGCCCGCGGCATGTCGGCGCGCGACCTCGCGAGACGGCTCGGCATCTCGCCCAGCGCCGTCTCGCAGATCGAGCGGGGCGTCATGCGGCCGAGCGTGTCGCGCCTGATCGCCATCACCGACGAGCTCGACGTGCCGTTGACGTCGGTGTTCGACCCCTCCGGCGCACCGGCCCAGACGGGCGCGACGAGCTTCGGGCTGCGCCGCGCCGCCCACGACACGGCGATCCTCCTCGACGACGGCGTCGCCTTCCGCCGCATCTCCCCGGTCGCGACGCCCGGGGTGGACTACTTCGAGTCGACCTATCCGCCGGGGGCGACGGCGCACGGCGAGGGCGGACTGTTCCGCCACGAGGGCTACGAGATCGGCACGGTCGTCTCGGGCGAGCTGACCGTCGACTTCGACGACGAGCGCGTGGTCCTGCGCGCCGGGGACGCGATCAGCTATCCGTGCTCGCGTCCGCATCGACTGCACAACACGTCCTCCGAGCCGGCCGTCGCCCGCTGGCTCATCGTCCACGGAGCCCACTGACATGACCGACGTCCTCGCCCTCCCCGACTTCGACGCCCTCGACCCGGATGCCGCGGCCTCCCTCGTGCGCGTCTGGGCCGCCGTGCCCGCGTGGATCGACGCGGTCGTCGCGGGACGCCCCTACGGCACGCGGGCGGCGCTGGAGGCGCGCGCGGACGAGCTCGCGCGCGCCTGGACGCGCGCCGACTTGGACAGCGCGCTCGCCCACCACCCGCGCATCGGCGACAGACCGCAGGGCGCGAGCGCCGAGGCGCACGCCTCGCGTCACGAGCAGGCCTCGATGTCGACCGCGGAGGCCGCGACGGCCGCCGCGATCGCGGCCGGTAACGCCGCGTACGAGGAGCGCTTCGGCCGGGTGTTCCTCATCCGCGCCGCGGGTCGCAGCCCCGAAGAGATGCGCGCGGAACTCGAGCGACGGCTGCACAACGACGACGAGACCGAGACCGCGGAGGCGCTCGACCAGCTGCGCCAGATCGCGCTGCGACGACTGGAGGCGACGATCGCATGAGCCACGTGACCACGCATGTGCTGGACGGGGCCGCCGGGGCCGCGGCATCCGGCGTCGAGGTGACCCTCGTCGACGCGGACGGCGACGCCCTCGCCGCCGGGAGCACGGACGTCGACGGCCGCCTCGCCCTCGGCCCGGAGGAGCTTCCCGCCGGCACCTACGCGCTCGTGTTCCAGACCGGGGCGTACTTCGCGGCGCGCGACACCGCCACCTTCTACCCCTCGGTCACCGTGACCTTCGCGGTCGCCGACGGCCGGCACCACCACGTGCCGTTGCTGCTGAGCCCCTTCGCCTACTCCACGTACCGCGGCACCTGATCCGCTCCGGCTCCGGCGGGACCGCCCCGGGCGCGGGATGCCGCGCGGTTACCCGGGGGAAACGTCGCGGTGACACGGCATCCGTAGCGTGACGGACATGAAGGTGATCGTCGTCGGAGCCGGTGTCGGGGGAACGAGCGCGGGGATCGCGCTGCAGAGACTCGGGCACGAGGTCGTCATCTACGACCAGATGCGCGAGAACCGGCCCGTGGGCGCGGCGCTGTCACTGTGGCCCAACGGCGTGAAGGTGCTCAACTGGCTCGGACTCGGCGACGAGGTCGCAGCTCTCGGCGGCGACATGGCCGACATGGTCTACCTCGACGGGCACACCGGCGAGACGATGTGCGACTTCTCGCTCGCGCCCGTCACGGCCCAGACCGGGCAGAAACCCTACCCCGTCGCGCGCGCCGACCTGCAGGCGCTGCTGATGGAGCGGTTCGGCCTCGGCGGCATCCACCTCGGCAAGCGACTGACCGACGTCTCCGACGACGGCACGACCGTGACCGCGACGTTCGCCGACGGCACCACCGACACGGCCGACATGCTCATCGGGGCCGACGGCGCGCGCTCGATCGTGCGCGCCTACGTGCAGCCCGACGGGGCGCCGCCGATCGAGCGGGAGTACTCGGGATACACGAACCTCAACGGGCTCGTGCCGGCGTCGGAGACCATCGGGCGCGCCACCGCCTGGACGACCTACGTCGCCGAGGGCAAGCGCGCCGCCGTCATGCCGATCGCGGGCGACCGCTTCTACTTCTGGTTCGACATCCCGCAGCCGTCGGGACTCCCCTACGAGCGGGGCGACCTCACCCCTCTGCTCGAGGCGTTCGGCGATTGGGCGCCCGGCGTGCAAGAGCTGCTCTCCGCGATCGACCCCGCGACCTCGCTCAACCGCGTGGAGATCTGGGACATCACCCCGTTCGACACCTGGACGAAGGGGCGGGTCGCCATCCTCGGGGATGCCGCGCACAACACCGCCCCCGACATCGGCCAGGGAGCGTGCTCGGCGCTCGAGGACGCCTTCGCCCTCGGCATCGCGTTCGCCACCAACACGCTCGACGTCGCCGATACCCTCCGCCGCTACGCCGCGATGCGGGTCGAGCGGGCGGGCGAGCTCGTGCTGCGGGCACGCAAGCGCGGGTGGGAGACGCACGCCTTCGACCCCGCCGTGACCGACGCCTGGTACGAGAGCCTGCGCGGCACCGACGGCGCCGGCATCATCCGCGGCATCGTCGGCAACATCGAGGACAGCCCCGTCAACCTCGGCGGCGGGTTGCTGCTCGGCTGAGCGGGTCGCTGGGGCGGGTGGGCCGGTGCCCTCCCGACCGAACTGCAAGGGATGCCGCGCGACACGCCGCTACACAGGGGCACCGGCGCGGGGTGTCGCCGCTGCGACCTTGCAGTTGCGCATGTTGGCGGGCGGCGGCATCCGCCATCGCCCGTCCCGACCGAGCTGCAAGGGATCCCGCGCGACACGCCGCCGCGCAGGGCCACCCGCGCGGGGTGTCGCCGCTGCGACCTTGCAGTTGCGCATGTTGGTGGGCGACGGAAGGGCGACGGCCGGGCGGCGGCATCCGCTCGATGCGGCGGCATCAGCCATCGCCCCTCCCAACCGAACTGCAAGGGATGCCGCGCGACACGCCGCCGCGCAGGGGCACCGGCACGGGGTGTCGCGGCTGCGACCTTGCAGTTGCGCACGCAGCGCGCCGCAGCGCGCAGCGGGCGGCGCAGCTAGCGCGCGGAGGGGTCAGAGGCGGCGGGCGATGGAGGCCGCGACGGTGAGCCACGCGTCGCGGCTCTCGGGCGAGAGCGCGTCGAAGTCGATCGGGCCGCCGTCGACCAGGGCGGCGTCGAACGGCACGTGCACGACCTCGGCGGTCACCTGCGCGAAGTGGCGCTCGAGGCGGTCGGCGAGCTTGCGGTCGGGCTTCGCAGACGGGGCGGCGAGGATCGTCACCGCCTCGTCGATCTTGTGATCGAAGCCCTTCTCGCGCAGGCCGTCGAGGAGCCACGCGGCGCTGGCCGCCGTGTCCTCGCGCACGGTCGAGACGATGACGAGCTGGTCGGCGGCGGCGACGGCCGCGACCCAGTTCGACGCGCGCATGTTGTTGCCGGTGTCGACGATCAGCAGGCGGTAGTAGCGCGACAGCACGTCGTGCAGGCGATCGAATCCGGCGGCGTCGATGGTCGAGGATGCCGCGGCATCCTCGTCGGACGCCAGCACATCGAACCGCGCGTCGACCTGCGTGCGCACGTAGGTGTCGAGGGCGGCGAGGCTGGCACGGTCGGGCGTCGTGAAGCGGTCGAGGTCGTCGAGCAGGTCGACGGCCGTGCGGTGGTGGGGGGCGTGCTGCGCGCGCCAGCCGAGCGTGCCCCGGGTCTCGTTGTTGTCCCACGCGAGGGTCGCACCGCCGCGCTGGGTGCCGAAGGTGGCGGCGAGCAGCAGCGTCGACGTCGTCTTGTGCGCACCGCCCTTGGGGTTGAGGACGACGATCGTGCGCGGCGCGTCGAGCCGTCGCTGCACGAGGCGCTCGCGATCCAGCCGCGACTGCTCCGCCTTTCCGGGCCGCGGGGAGATCGCACCGCCGGTCAGACGCCGGATCGCGCCGCGCCAACCCTCGGTCGCACGCGGCCGCGCCCGATCGGCTCGGGAGTTGAGCAGGTCGTCGACCGTCGGCGTCGCGCGCTGCGCGGGGCTGCGCTGAGCGCCCTCCCGCCGCGTCGCACCGCTGCGCAGCGGTCCGTCGACCGTCGCCGTCGCAACGGCGGTCGTCGCCGACGTCGCCGGGGCGGCGGCCACGGGCTCCGCGGCGGTCTCCGCCGGAACCGGCTCCGCGACCGCGGCAGCGGCGGCCGGCGACAGCGGCACCGCCGAGATGGGGGCGGCGACCGAGGATGCCGCGACGGAGGAGACGTCCTCGGCCCCGGGGGTCGCGGCCGGAGCGGAAACCGAAGCCGCCGGAGCGGAAACCGCGGCCGGAGCGGAAGCCACAGCCGGAGCGGAAGACGCAGCCGGGGCCGTGGCCTCCGTGAAGCTGCCGTCGGGGCTGACGACGAGCGCCCACCGGGTGGCGCCGTCGACGACCGTGGCGGTCACCGGCTCGCCGGCCGACGCGGCCATCAGGCGGATGGACTCCACGATGCGACTGCGCAGCCCTTCCTGCGTCGAGGCGAAGACCTCGTCGACCTCACCGGCGAGATGGATCTCGGCGGCGGTCTGCGAGGTGACGAGGACGGTCGGTTCGTAGGTCACGCCTACGAGTATCCCATCGACGCCCGCACAACACCCGGGAAGGGGGCTCTCACGCCCCGGCGAGCAGCTCGTCGACGGTGCGTCGCCAGTCGGCATCCCCGTCGGTCGCCGTCAGCGTGAAGCTGCGCTCTGCGACGTCGAGCTCCACCGTCACACGATGCGCGCCCTGCTCCCACCGGAGCAGGCCACGGGTGTCGGCGAGGTCGGCCGTGAACGTGCCGTCGAAGGCGGGATGGGCCGCCCGCAGACGCAGCAGCTCCCCCAGCGCCCGCACGACGGGGCGTTCGAGCTCGAGGTCGATCTCGTCGGCGGTGTAGTGGTGGCGGTTCACGTCGCGGCCGACCCCCGTCGCGCGCAGCAGCTCGACGTCGTTGCGGCCACCGAACAGTCCCACGTAGTACACCTGCGGGACACCGGGCACCATGAGCTGGACGAGTCGGGCGAGCAGGTAGGCGCGGTCGTCGGCGCCCACGGCGTCGTAGTAGGTGCAGTTCACCTGGTACAGGTCGAGGTTGGATGCCGCGGCTCCCGTCGCGAGGCGACTCGTGCCGCCGCTCGCGTCGTGGATCGCCTCGACGAGCGCGTCGATCTGCGCCGGCGCGAGCAGCCCCGGGACCCCCGGCTTCAGGTCGCTCTCGCCCACGTCGACGATGCCGATGCCGTCGTGCGTGTCGAGCACCGTGATCGTGTTGGCGGGGCGCACGTCGAGCCACTGCGCGAGGGGACGCAGGTCGTGCGCGTGCAGAGCGTGCAGCAGCAGCGGCGGCAGCGCGAAGTCGTAGACGTAGTCCACGCTGCGGGCGATGTCGATCTGCTGCGTGAAGTGGCCGTGCACCTCGAGCAGCACCTGCATGCCGCGGTCGTGGGCGAGCTCGAGGATGCGCCGCGTGTACCGATCGGTGGATGCCGTCATGAAGCAGTCGGTGCCCGCTTCCTTGCCCGTGTAGCCCACGGCATCCAGGCGCAGCATCGTGACACCGGCGGCGCCGAGCGCGTCGAGCACCGAGGTGAGGTAGTCCCAGGCGACCTCGGTGCGCAGGTCGATGTCGACCTGGTCGGCGGTGAAGGTCGTCCAGACGAGACGCTTGCGCCCGCCCAGCTCCATCACGGTGAACGGCAGGCCGGGCCGCGGGCGGTAGATGCGGGCCAGGTCGTCCTCGCGGGCGCCGTCCGGGAAGACGGCGTCGAGCGTGAGGAACATCGGCGCCCAGGGCGAGGCGTCGCCGCGACGGCGCACGTCCAGGAAGGCGTCGGAGTCGGCCGAGACGTGGTTGACGATCACGTCGCTCATCACGACGGCGTCGCCGCTGAGCGCGCGGACGTCGTCCCACGTGCCCAGCCGCGGATCGATGCGGGTGTGGTCGCGGGGGTCGAAGCCCGCGTCGACGCCGTCGAACGGGGTGAAGTAGGGCAGGAGGTGGATGCCGCCGAACATCCCCGACAGTCGCGTGTCGAGCATCTCCTGCACGCCGGCGACGGTTCCGGCGAGGCGGTCGACGTAGGTGATCAGCTGCGGGGGCGTGCCGTTCATGACGGGGTTCTCTCTCTGGGTTCTCGGGTGGGATGCGGAGCGCTACGCGCGCCGGAGGAGACGTCGCAGCCACGCGCGGCGAGCGCGGCGGGCTTCGCGCGACAGCGGCAGCCACGGCGCCATCAGGTCGAACGCGTGCGTGCCGCCCGGCCACACGTGCAGCTCCGCGTCGCCCCCCGCGCGCCAGATGGCATCGGCGAACGCGACGCACTCGTCGCGGAAGGTCTCGGCGGAGCCGACGTCGATGAAGGTCGGCGGCAGACCCGCGAGGTCGTCGGCGAGCGCGGGCGAGGCGTAGGCCGACACGCGCCCGGCTCCGTCGGCGCCGCCGAGGTACGCGGCCCAGGCGACCTCGTTGGCCGCGCGGTCCCACGACCCGTGGCCCGCCATCTGGATCGCCGACGCCGACGCCGACCGGTGGTCGAGCATCGGCGCCTGCAGCAGCAGGCCGGCCGGCCGGGGACCGCCGTGGTCGCGGGCGTACAGCGCGAGCGCCGCCGCGAGGCCCGCCCCGGCGCTCACCCCGGTGAGGACGATGCGGTCGGGGTCGATCTGCGCGGGCGCGTCGGGCCCGGCCAGCCACCGCAGGGCGGCCATGGCGTCGTCGAGCGCGGCGGGGAAGGGGTGCTCGGGAGCGAGCCGGTAGTCGACCGACACCACGGCGCAGCCGACGCGGTCGGCCATCGCGGTCACGGCGGGCATCTCCGAATCGGGGGTGCCCGACACGAGGCCGCCGCCGTGCAGGTGCAGCAGCACGGGTACCGGGCGGGGGCACTCCACCGGCAGCGAGACCACGACGGCCACGTCGCCCGTCGCGCCCGGGATCGTGCGCGCGGCGCGCGTGAACGCTCCGTGCTGCGTGAGGTCCGTCATCGGTGCCACCGTCGCGCTCTCGCGCACCCGCACGATGTCGTCGGGGGTGATCGAGACGACGATGTCGTCGAGCTCGTCGAAGGCGCGGGCGACACCCGGGTCGAGCGGCGGCCGCGGGCGGGCCGACGGCGGCGGCGTCATCCCTTCACCGCACCCTGGAGCAGCGCCGCGACGAACTGCCGCTGGAACACCAGGAACACGATCAGGGTCGGCAGCAGGATCAGGATCGACCCGGCGCACAGCAGCGGGATGTCGGTGCCCCACTGACCCTGGAACGCGCCGAGGGCACCGGCCATCGTCCGCTTGGTCGGGTCGTCGACGAGCACGATCGCGAGGAGGAACTGGTTCCACGTCCACAGGAACAGCAGGATCGCGAGCGAGGAGATCGCCGGACCCGACAGCGGCACGTGGATGCGCCAGAACAGCTGCCAGGTGCTGGCGCCGTCGGTGCGGGCGGCCTCGGTCAGCTCGTGGGGCATGTTGACGAAGTGCGCCCGCATCCACATGACGGCGAACGGCATGAACAGACCGATCAGCGGCAGGACGATCGCCCACTGGGTGTTGAGGAGCCCGTAGCTGCGGATCTGGTAGTAGATCGGCACGATGATGCCCTCGATCGGGAGGGTCAGCCCCAGCACGAACACGACGAAGAGGGTGCGCGACAGCGGCACCTTGAGGTGCCCGAGCGCGAAGCCGGCGAGCGTCGCGGCGAACAGGCTCACGGGCACGACGCCGAGCTCGATGAGGATGCTGGAGCCCAGCATCTTCAGCATGTCGGCCGACTGGAACGCGAGGAGGAAGTTGTCCCAGTGCGGCTCGTCGGGCCAGGACAGCCCCGCCGGGTAGGTCCCGGGGGCGTGCAGCGCGGTCACGAACAGTGAGATGAACGGGATGATCGTCAGCGCCATGACGACGATGAGCAGGAGGCGGCCGGTCCACACCTCGACGGCGGAGGTCTTCATCAGCTCTCGTCCTTTCCGCGGGTGAGCTTGTTCAGCGGCAGCACGACGGCGAGCACGAGCAGGGTGAGCACGACCGCGAGGGCGGAGGCCTGGCCGACCTGCCGCTCGAAGAACGCGAGGTAGTAGATCTCCAGACCCGGCACCATCGTGCTACGGCCGGGGCCGCCCTGGGTGGAGATGTAGATGATGTCGAAGCTGCGCAGGGCCCCGATGACGGTGATGAGCACGGCGACGCCGAGCTCCTGCCGGATGGCGGGCAGGGTCACCGTGAAGAACTCGCGGATGGGCCCCGCGCCGTCGATGCGCGCGGCCTCGTAGAGGGCGGGATCGATCTTGGTCATGCCGGCGAGCAGCAGCAGCATGCACAGGCCGAGCGAGACCCACGCGCCGATCACGCCGACGGCGGGCAGAGCGGTGTCGAAGTCGCCGAGCCACGCGCGGGTGATCCCGCCGAGCCCGATCGCGCTGAGGAACTGGTTGACCGCACCGTCGGCGGCCAGCAGCCACGTCCACATGATGCCGGCGGCGACCAGCGGGATGACCTGCGGGAGGAACAGGACGGTGCGTGACACGGAGGCCAGACGACTGCCCCCGAGCTTGCGGATCAGCGCAGCGGCGACGAGCCCGACGGTCACCGGGATGATCGAGAAGTACAGGATGAGCGTCAGCGCGTTGACGATGGGTCCGAGCAGCTGCGCGTCGGTGAAGATCCGCACGTAGTTGTCGAGCCCCGCCCACGTGGCGGTCGTGACCCCGTTCCAGTCGTAGAACGAGTACTGCACCGTCGAGGCGAGCGGCACGAGCACGAAGAGCGCGTAGAAGACGAAGGCGGGTGCGATCAGCGCGAGACCGACAACCGCCTCCCGCGACCACCGCGCGCGTCGAGCGCGGTGGTCGCGGGCCGGGGCGGCCGCACGGTCCCGCGCAGCCCGGGCCTGCCCGGGCTGCGTGGACGTGCTCATGGGTCAGCCCTTCTTGCTGCTCAGATAATCGGTCTGCACCTGGGTCAGAAGGCCCGCCGGGGTCTGCTTGCCCGCGAACAGCTCCTGCAGGTTCGGCGTGAGGCTCTTCGCGTAGATCGAGCCGGTGGCGTTGGCGATGAAGTCCATCGAACCGTTGTTCTGCGAGAGCTGCGCGCCCGCGGCCAGGGTCTCGGCCGTCACGGTGCCCTCCTTGACGGCGGGCATGAAGGCGTCGGCGGGACCCATGGGGTGCGATCCGCCCTTCTCCACCGCGATGGTGCGCGCCGTCTCGTTCGTCGCGACCCAGTTGAAGAAGAACGCGGCGCAGTCGGGGTGCGCGGCCTTCGCCGACACGCCGTAGGTGAGCGGAGCCGACATGGCGCCGTTCTGGCCGCCCGCCTCGAGCGGGGGCGACAGGAAGAAGCCCACGTCGCCGGGCATCTGGGTGTCGAAGTTGCCCGACTCCCAGTCGCCGTCGAAGATGAACAGGCTCTGGCCGCTCGTGAAGCGGCTGATCATCTGGGAGTAGTCCATCGAGTTGGCGTCGTCGGCGAAGTAGCCCGCCGTGATCCACGAGTCGAGGTGCTCCGCGGCCTTGACGTTCTCCGGAGTGTCGATCGTGGCGTCGTCCTTGAGGAAGATCCAGTCGTTGATCGCGCTCGGCTTGCCATAGCTGGCCATCAGCGCCTGGAGCGGGAAGGCGAGCCCGCCGGTCGCCCCGCCGTTGAACTGCGCGATCGGCGTGATCCCGGCATCCTTCGCCTTCTTCAGGTAGGAGTCGAACTCGTCGAGCGTCGTCGGGGCGGAGGTCATGCCGATCTGCGCGGCGAGCTTCTTGTTGTAGAAGACGCCGGTGACCGAGTAGTTGACGCCCATCGCGTAGAGGGAGCCGTCGCCGCGCTGACCCTTGTCGTTGACCCGCAGCTGCTCGAGCTGCGACGACGGCCACTGGTCCCACCCGTAGCCCTTGGCGTAGCCGTCGAGGTTGTAGAGCAGGTTGTCGTTCACGAGGTCGACGATCGTGGGCAGGCGCATGATGTCCGGCGGCGAGTCGACGAGCACACGCGGGGCGTTCTGCGTGATGACCGCGAACTGGTCTTCACGCGTGTCGAACGTGACGTTCGGGAACTGCTTGGTGAACTCCGCCGTGAGGTCGTTGAACAGCGGGAATCCGGTCTCGACGTACGCGCTGAGGGTGACCGGATCGGTTCCACAGCTCAGGACCACGTCGCTGGACGCGGCCGGGGTGCTGGAGGTGTCGGCCCCGGGAGGAGCGCAGGCGGTGAGGGCCACTCCTGCGATCACGGTCGTGGCGACGACAGCGGAGGCGCGCATGCGCTTCGTGTTCGACATCATTGTCTGCCTTTCCATGCAGTTTCTCGGTGCGAGGATGGAGTTTGCTGCTATACCGATTCAGCTCGCGTGCTAAAACGTACTAGCGGAGATCGACGCGCGCAACCCCCTCATCGAACCGGGGACGCCGACGACGGAATCAGGGAGGACCGCGTGGTCAGGAAACGGGTGACCCTGTCGCAGGTCGCACAGGAGGCGGGGGTCGCGGCATCCACGGCCTCGCTCGTGCTGGCGGGCCGCGCCGACGAGCTGCGCATCTCCGCCACGGCGCAGGAGCGCGTGCGCGAGGCGGCCCGCCGGCTCGGGTACCGGCCGAACGCGCTGTCGGCCGGCCTGCGCACCGGCTCCACGCGCACGCTCGGCTTCGTCTCGGACTCGGTCGCGTCGTCGCAGCTGGCGGGCGAGATGATCCGCGGCGCCATCGAGGCCGCCCGCGCCCGGGGCTACATGGTCTTCGTCGGCGAGACGGGCGGCGACGGCCAGCTCGAACGCGACCTGCTCGACGCGATGTTCGACCGCCAGGTCGACGGCATCGTGCTCGCCACCATGCTCACCCACGCCCGCACGATCCCCACCGCCGCGACGCGGATGCCGACGGTGCTGCTCAACATCGAACCCGACGGCGAGACCGATCTCGTGCAGGTGCTGCCCGACGAGTACCGCGCCGGCCGCGAGGCGGCGCGCCTGCTGGTCGACACGGGCCACCGCCGCATCCACCTCATCGGCGTCGGGGACGACCCGGCGCACGCGCACCCGTTCGCCCTCGCCGCCGCGCAGCGCCTGCGCGGCGTGCTGGACGTGCTGGCCGAGGAGGGGCTGCGCGTGGCATCCGCTCAGCCGGCCAGCCAGTGGCTGCCGCCCGAGGGCTTCCGCCTGACCACGGCGCTCGTCGAACGGGGCGAGCCCGCCGATGCCCTACTGTGCTTCAACGACCGGCTCGCGATGGGCGCGTACCAGGCGCTGCAGGAGGCCGGGGTACGGGTGCCCGACGACGTGTCGGTGCTGTCGTTCGACGACACCCCGTTCGCGCGCTGGCTGCGACCCGGGCTCACGACGTTCGCGTTCCCGCAACGGGCGCTCGGCCGGCGGGCGACCGACGAGCTCATCGACCTGATCGAGCGCGCCCGCGACGACGGGGACGAGGCCGCGGGCCCCGGCGCGGCCGTGCACCTGATCCCGCTGCCGCTGCGCACGCGCGAGTCGGTCGCCGAGCGCGGCTGACCGGGGGACCTCAGACCCGGAACACCGAGTGGACCGGGCCGCAGACCTCGCGGCCGCCGAGCTCGACCAGCTCCATGAGCACGGCGGTTCCCGCCAGCTGCAGCCCCAGCTCGTCCAGGAGCTGCTGCCCCGCGCGCAGGGTGCCGCCGGTCGCGAGGATGTCGTCGACGAGCAGCACGCGCGTTCCCGGGGCGAGGTCGGCGCTCATCTCGATCTCGGCCGTGCCGTACTCGAGCGCGTAGGCGACCGACGCCGCGGGACGGGGCAGCTTCCCCGCCTTCCGGATCGGCGCCATACCGACGCCGGCCGCGATCGCAACGGCTCCGGCGAGCATGAAACCGCGGGCCTCGATGCCCGCCACGACGTCGAAGCGCCCCGCGAACGGCTCCACGACGGCATCCACCACCGTGCGCAAGGCGACGGCGTCGGCCAGCAGAGGCGAGATGTCGCGGAACAGCACCCCCGGTTCGGGGAAGTCGGGGATGCCGGCGATGAGCGATTCGGCGTGGGCGAGAGCCTCGGAAGTCACCGGTCAAGGCTAGCCGCCGGTACGCGCGGCCCCCGCG
>NZ_JBXAFF010000043.1:18392-22298 GCF_058792815.1 Microbacterium sp. MPR-TSA4 | reverse complement strand
GGCGGGCGGCGTCAGTCGAGCGTGATGAGAGGGTCCGCGCCGTCGGGGCGGGTGACGTGGATGCCGCGGGCGTCCGCGACCGTCCACGTGGGCGCCGCCTCGGCGGCGTGCGGACCGACGCCGATCACGCGCATGCCGGCGGCGAGTCCGGCGGCGATGCCGTTGGCGGAGTCCTCGACCACGATGCAGCGCGCGGCATCCACCCCGAGCGCGGCCGCGCCGGCGAGGAATCCCTCCGGGTCGGGCTTGCTGCGGCTCACGTCGGCGGCGGCGATGACGACGGGCGGCAGCGGCAGCCCGGCCGCCCGCATGCGCGCGGTCGCGAGCTCCGTGGTCGCCGAGGTGACGAGGGCGTAGGGCAGGTCGGCCGCGGCGAGCGCGGCCAGCAGGGCGGCCGCGCCGGGGATCGCGACGACCCCGTCGGTCTGGGCCGTCTCGAGGGCGAGCAGCGCGGCGTTCTCGGCGAGGTTGACCTCGTGCGGGCGATCCGGCAGCAGGAGCGCCATCGAGTCCTGCCCCTGGCGGCCGTGGATGATCGACAGGGTCCGCGCCGGGTCGACGCCGTGATCGAGCGACCACTGCGTCCACAGCCGTTCGACGACGGCGTGCGAGTCGACGAGGGTACCGTCCATGTCGAGCAGCACGGCCGATGCCGAGGTGTCGATGCGGGGGACGGATGCCGGGACGCGCAGCACCTCCCAACCTCCCCCGAGGGGCGGCACGTGCCAGCCGGCGTCGACGGCGCCGGAGGCGGCACGGCGGACGATGGCGCGGTGGGGGGAGGTCGTGTCGACGACGTGCACGAGGACGCTGCCGTCGTCGCGGCGCTCCCCGCGGGTGGCCAGGCGCAGGTGGGTGGCGCCGGGGGCGCCGTCGGGGGCCGGGCCCTCGACCGCGACCTCCTGCCAGAAGGGGGCGACGGGAAGCGTGCCGACGTCGGGCAGCACCAGGCTCCACCCGTCCGCCGTGTCGTCGAGGACGAGCCCCGCGGAGGCGAACGGCTCGGCGCTGACCGCGAGCCGGTCACGCGCGGTCCACGCATCGCGCGGCACGGCAGGGGCGGTCACGGCCGGGGCGGCACCGCCGGTCACGGCAGGGGCGGTCATGGCCGGCGCGCCTGCGCCCGCCCCGGCAGCGGGGGTCGCGGCATCCGCCCCGCCCGCCACATCCGCGACCTCGACGGCCGCGACGAACGCCCAGAACGCGCGCAGCGTCGCCTGGGTGTCGAGCGTGGCGCCCTGGTAGGCGATGACGAGGTCGTGCTCGGGAAGGACGAGACCGAACTGCCCCGCGGCGCCGTCCAGCCGGAACCCGTGACGGCCGCGCCACACCTGGTAGCCGTAGCCGACCGCCCAGTCGTTGACCTCGCCGTCGGCGGCCACCGGACCGTCGAACGCGGCCGTCTCCGACCAGGGGCGCGACAGCTCCTCGACGTACCAGGCGGGTGCGACCTGCACGCCGTCGAAGACGCCGCCCGCGCCCAGCATGATCGCGGTCCGCGCGAGGTCGTCCACCGTGAGGTGGAAGCCGGAGGCGCCGTGCTCGATGCCTCCGTACGGCGTCATCCAGCGCTCCCCGATGCCGAGCGGGTCGAGCAGCCGCGGGCGCAGGTAGGTCGTGAGCGGCTCGCCGGTGAAGGCCGTGACGATCGCGGAGAGCGTGTGCGTGGCCGGGGAGTTGTACGCGAAGTGCGTGCCGGGCGCGAACGCCGGAGCCTCCCGGAGAAGCACGAGCGGGTCCGCGCCGATCCGGTCGATCTGCTCCGCGGAGTGCCCGGTGTTCATCGTGAGCAGATGGCGCACCGTGATGCCGTGCGGGTTGTCCTCGCCCACGGCGATGCCGGCCGAGTCGTCCAGTCGCAGCCGGCCCTCGTCGGCGAGGAAGCCGATCGCGAGGGACGTGTAGGTCTTGGATGCCGAGTACACGAGCGCCGGCCGCTCCAACCGGTACGGAGCCCACGCGGTCTCGAACGCGACCTCTCCGTGGCGGGCGACGAGAAGCGCGTGCGGGTCGAGGCCCTCGGCCGCGAGCCTCTCCGCGAGCGCCAGCACTGCGGCCTCGGGGATGCCGAGCTCGACAGGGGTACGACGCGGAAGCGGCCGGGACGAGAGGGGGCGATGGGACTGCGGCGAGGAAGTCATCTCCCCCACTCTACGAGCCGCCCCGGACGGGCCGGCCGCCGCGCGGGGCGCTCCCCGTAGAGTCTGAGGATGAGCCGGATCGTCGTCCTCGGCAGCGCCAACATGGACCTCGTCGTGCGACAGCCGCGTCTCGCGCGGCCGGGCGAGACGCTCGCGGGCACGTCGTTCGCCACGGGGCCCGGCGGCAAGGGGCTCAACCAGGCGATCGCCGCGGCGCGGGCCGCCGGGTCCGCGGACACCGTCGCGTTCCTCGGGTGCGTCGGCGACGACGCGTTCGGCCACCGGCTCGTCGAGGCGTTGCGCGCGGCGGGTGTGGATGCCGACGGCATCCGCACCGTGACCGCGCCCGCGGCGGCCGGGTCCACCGGGGTCGCCGCCATCAGCGTGACCGACGACGGCGAGAACGCGATCGTGGTGGTCCCGGGGGCGAACGCCGACGACGCCCTCACCGACACCGACCGGCGCGCCATCGCGGGAGCGGCGTTCCTCCTCGTACAGCTGGAGCGCCCGCTGACGCTCGTGCGCGCGGCTCTGGAGCTCGCGCGCACTGCCGGTGTGCGGACGGTGCTCACCCCGGCGCCCGCCGTGCCCGCGGCCGCCGAGCTCGTTCCGCTCGCCGACATCGTCGTCCCGAACGACGGCGAGGCCGCCGTGCTGCTGCGGGCACTGGACCCCAAGGGGGCGACGGGCGACGACCCCGAGGCGGCGGCCCGGGCGCTCAGCGCCCACGCCGCGGGCGGCGACGGCAGCGGCATCGCCGTCGTCACGCGGGGTGCGGCCGGGGCGATCGTCGCCCGGGGCGGCACCCTCCTCGCGCCCGTCGCCGCCCGCGCCGTGCACGCCGTCGACACCACCGGCGCCGGCGACACGTTCGCGGGAGTGCTCGTCGCGTGGCTCGCCGACGGCGCCGAGCTGACGGACGCCCTCGCGGCGGCGAGTGCCGCGGCATCCCTCGCCGTGACCCGCCCCGGCGCCGCGGCGGGCATGCCCACCCGCGACGAGATCGTCGCGGTCCTGCGGGGCTGAGCGCGCTCAGTCGCCGAGCGTGCTCAAGACGGCGTCGAGGGCGGCGAGGAACCGACGCGCGTCGGGCTCGGTCAGCACCAGCGGCGGCTTGACCTTCAGCACATTCTGCCGCTCCGACGCCGGCTGCACGATGAAACCGTGCTCGCGCAGCAGGTCGCAGACGCGCGCGGCCTCCGCGCGGGCCGGCTCGAGGGTGTCGCGGTCGCGGACCAGCTCGATGCCGAGGTACAGGCCCGTGCCGTGCACCGCGCCGATGAGCGGATGCCGCTCCGCCAGCGCGCGGGCCCCGTCGGCGATCACGCGGCCGACCCGGCGCGCGTTGTCCTGCAGCCCCTCCGCGTCGATGATGTCGAGGATCGCCGATCCCGCGACGGCGCTGACGGGGGTGCCGCCGGCCGACGAGAAGAAGGTCCCCTCCCACGCGAGCGCGTCGACGATCTCGCGGCGGGTGAGGACGGCTCCCAGCGGGTAGGCGTTGCCGGCGGCCTTGGCCACCGCGACGATGTCGGGGACGAGCCCCTGCAACGTGCTCCCCCAGAACGCGTCGCCCAGGCGCCCGTAGCCGACCTGCACCTCGTCGGCGACGACCAGACCGCCGTGGGCCCGCACGGCGTCGGCGACGGCGGTCAGATAGCCGCGGGGCGGGATGACGCCGCCGGCGTTGCCGAGCACCGGCTCGCAGATGAACGCACCCGCGGGGCGGCCCTCCGCGGCCAGGGAGCGGGGGGGGGGGGGGGGG
>NZ_JBXAFF010000043.1:0-18382 GCF_058792815.1 Microbacterium sp. MPR-TSA4 | reverse complement strand
ACCGCCCTGCGCGCGAGTACGGCCGCGGCGGCCCCGGCATCCGGCCCGCGGTGGCGGCCCCGGTAGGCGTTCGGGGCGTCGACGAGGTGCACCCAGGCGGGTCGCGAGTCGGCGGCGTGCGGATTGTCGAACGCCGACGTGCTGACGGCGTCGGCGGCGCTCGTCCACCCGTGATAGCTCTCGCGCACCGCGATGACATCGCGCCGACCGGTCGCGACGCGGGCGAGGGTGAGGGCCAGATCGACCGCCTCCGAGCCGCTGTTGACGGGGATCACCGTGTCGAGCGACGGGTCGGGGGCATGGGCGACGAGCCGCGCGGCGAACTCCGCGAACGCGTCGTAGAGGAAGCGCGAGTTGGTGTTGAGCAGGTTCAGCTGACGGGCGACACGGTCGGCGAACTCGGGGTGGGCGTGACCGATGGCCGAGACGTTGTTGACGAGGTCGACGTACGCGCGGCCCTGCGTGTCGACGAGCAGCGCGCCCCAGCCGCGCTCGATCTGCGGCGGCTCGGCGTAGAACCGTTCCGCGGCGGCGCCGATCGCCCCCTCCCGCACCCGTCGGGCGCGGCGGGTCGCGGCCACCGGGTCGGCCACCCGCGGCACGCCGAGGATCGGCGACGGATCCGCGGCGCCCGGCGTCTGGTCCTCCCCGTCGGCGTCGACGAACGGGGCGGCCGGTGCGGCGTCGCGCAGGCGCCGGGTGATGCGCAGGCGCCCGAGGCCCGGCTCGGCCTCGGCGACACGGCCGAGCACGGCCCCGGCATCCACCGCCTCGCCCGCCGCGACCTCGGCGGCGAGGTCGACCCCCTCGATCCGCAGGACGACGCCCGCGTCGTGGAGCTCCACCGCCCCGGCGCCCACGTCGACCTGCGTGAAGCCGCGGAAGGGCGCGGCGACCGCGGCGCCCGGGCGCGTCCACAGCTCGACGCAGCGCGCCCGCGTCGCCGCGGGCCGCGTGGTGTCCGTCGACACGCGGCTCAGCCGGCTCTCGCCGTAGCGGAGCACGGCGATCGGCGCATCGTTCAGCGCCTCCCTCACGAGCTCCTGCTCGATGCCGGGCACGGTCCAGCGCCCCCGGTCGAGAAGCGGACTCCGGATGCCGAGATCCACGGTGGCCGCGGCATCCCCCCGCGCCAGCACGGGCCGGTAGGCGACGCCCCGGCGGTGCGGCCGCCCGGCCGCGAGACGCAGCTGCGCCGTCACCTCGGACGACGGCACGCGCGCCGTCCGCGCGAACACCTGCCACTCGTGCTCGACCCGCTCACGCGCGTAGTCGTTGCCCGGGTCGATGCGCAGCTGGCTCCACCCGCTGACGGCGAGCACGGCGCCGCGCAGCACGACGAGGGGCCAGAGGGCCTCGAGCTCGGCGTCGGCGAGGTGCGCGTGCGCATCGAAGCCGGCGACGGCCCGGCCGACGATCGCGAGGTCGTCGGTGCGGCCCATGAGGTCGGCGAGCAGCATCGCGAGCTCGGCGGCCCGCCACGACGTCGCGACGTCGCCGAGGTCGATCACCCAGTGCCGCCCGCGGCGGTCGCGCATGACGTTGTCGGCCGTCAGGTCGCCGTGGATCACCTGACGTGGGAGGTCCGCCGCGACACGGTCCAGCTCGGCCGCCGCACGCCGGGCCGCGGTGAGGCACTGCTCGCGCCGATCCTCCGGCAGGTCGTCGATGAGCTGTTCGACGACGGCGAGCGCGTTGCCCAGCTCCCATTGCAGATTGCGGTCGGTGTCGTCGGCATCCAGCCCCGCGAACGCGGTGGTGACCTCCGCGACCAGCGCGCCGAGCTCCTCGGCCTGGGCCCCATCGGCGTCGGTGACGTCGGACAGCGGCCGGCCGTCGACGATCTGGAACCCGGCCACGCGGGCGATCTGCCCGTCGGCGCAGACGATCTGCGTCGTGCGGGCGGCGTCTGCCGTCGTGAGCACCTCGGGCGTGAGGAGCCCCTGGGCGCGCAGGCGGTCCGATGCGGCGATGTGCAGCGCGACCGCGGCCGCGTCGACGGTGGGGTGGAAGATCTTGACGAGCAGACCCGCGCCGTCGGCGCCGCGCACCAGGAAGTTGCGATCCTGCTGACTGCCCAGCTCGGTCAGCTCGCCGTCGACGCCGTACTCGCGACGAGCGAGCGCCCGCACCTCGTCGAGGTCGACGTCGGGTCGGGCCAGCAACCAGTTCTCGGTCATCGGGAGCACGTCCTTCGGATGAGGGCGGGTCGAAACGGGTGCCCGGCCATCGCGCGACGGCCGGGCACCACGATTCTGGCGGATGCCGCCGCGTCCGTGTGTCCGGATCGTCGCCCGTCGTCGGTCAGTCGGTCCGCCGCGCGGGGCTCGCGGGTCGGGCCGGGTGGCTACGGAGCCGCGAGCGCCGCCACCAGCGCGGTCGCGTAGGGGGCGCCCTGCGCCGTCGGGCTCCACGCGATGCCCAGCGCCCGCACGCGGCGCGGCCGGAGGGGCAGGTAGACGACCCCCGGATCGTCGCGACCCGGGGTGCGCGGGAGGATCGAGACGCCCAGACCGCCGGCGACCAGGCTGCGCATCGTGTCGATCTCGCTGCTCTCGAAGGTCACGTTCACGGCGACGCCCGCCTCGTCGAGGATGCCGGTGACCACCGCGCGCAGCTCGGCGATGCGCGAGAAGCCGATGAAGTCGCGACCGGCGAGGTCGCCGACCTCGACCCCGTCGGCCGCCGCGAGCGGGTGCCCCGCCGGGACGGCGATGCACAACGGCTCCTCGGCGAGGGCGAGCCAGCCGATGTCGTCGGACGCCGCGGACGGCGCGATCGGCGCGGTGCTCAGCGCGACGTCGATCGCATCGAGCGCGAGCCAGCCGTAGAGATCGCGGGCGAAGCCCTGCCGCAGCGAGACGCGTACGTCGGGCCGGAGCGCGCGGAAGCGCTGCACGACGTCGGGCACCATCCACCGCGCGACCGAATGCAGGAAGCCGACGCGCAGCAGCCGCCCCTCCTCCGCGATGAGCTCGGCGTGGCGGCGGGCCGCATCGAAGGCGTCGAGCACACCGGCCGCGTCGGCGCGGAAGGCGAGGCCGCCGGCGTTCAGCTCGAGACGCTTGCCGTGCCGCGCGAACAGCGGCATCCCCACCTGCGCCTCCAGGCGGGCGAGGGCGCGCGAGACGTTCGACTGGTTCACGCGCAGCTCGGCCGCGGTGTCGCGGGTGTTCTGCGTCTCGGCGAGGGAGAGGAAGATCCGCAGTGCCTGCTCGTCCATGCGCCTCATTATGCGCCAGACGCATCACACGGGCGCGTCAGATCATTTCCGGACACGACACCGGCGGATCACGATGGAGCCCATGGCCGCCAGCGTGCTCGACCGCACCCCCACCGGCTCGATCGCGCGCCTGGCCGCCGGCACGCCCTCCTACCGCCGGGTCGTCGGCCTGCTGGCCGCCGGCGGCCTCGCGAACTTCGCGATCATCTACTTCCCGCAGCCGCTGCTGCCCGCGATCGCGGCGTCGTTCCGGGTGGATGCCGGAGCGTCCGGGCTCGCGATCTCCGCCACGACCGCGGCCATGCTGCTGGGACTGCTGCTGTCGGGCCCGCTCTCCGACCGCATCGGGCGCGTCACCGCGATGAGCGGCTCGCTCGTGCTCGCCGGAGTCCTGTCCGTCGCCTGCGCCGTCGCGCCCACCTGGGAGCTCTTCCTCGCCCTGCGCGCCGCCGGCGGCGTCGCCCTGGCCGTCCTGCCCGCCGTCGCACTCGCCTACCTCCGCGACGCCGTGCGCGACGACGCGCACGGGCGCGCGAACGCGCTGTACATCTCCGGCACCGCGGTCGGCGGGGCCGTCGGGCGGCTCGCTCCGCTGCCGCTCGCGGCCCTCGGAGGCTGGCAGACGGTGAGCATCGTGCTCGGCGGCGTGAGCGTCGTCGTCGGCGCCCTGGTGTGGATCGCACTGCCCCGCGACGGCGCGGCGCCCCTCCCCCTCCGACTCGGCGACCTGCTCGGCGGCACGGTGGCCTCCCTGCGCGACCCCGTCATCCTGGCGGTGTGCGCCGCCGGTGCGCTCGCGATGGCGACGTTCGTCGGGCTGTACAACGCCGTGCCGTTCCGCCTCGACGGGCCGCCCTTCTCGCTCGGAGCGGCGGAGGTGTTCGTCTACCTCGCCTACCCCCTGGGCATCCTCGCGCCGGGCCTGTTCCACCGGATCTCGCGCCGCCGCGGTCGCGCGCTGACATCGCTGCTCGGCGCCGCCGCCACCCTCGGCGCGATCGGCCTGCTCGTCTGGCCGGACGTCGTCGCTGTGTTCGCGGGACTCGGGCTGCTGACCGCGGCGTTCCTGGGCACGCACTCGGTGCTCAGCGGCTGGGTCGTCGCCCGCGCCCAGGCGACCGGGCGCAGCACGTCGCGCGCCTCGAGCGCCTACCTGCTCACCTACTACCTGGGCAGCACCGTGGCGGGGACGGCCTCGACCCACCTGTTCGCCGGCGCCGGCTGGACCGCGGTGATCGTGCTCGCCGCGGCGCTGACCGCGGCATCCGCGGTGCTCTTCCTCGGGCTCCGTCTGCGCCGCGCCGGCTGAGCGTGCCGGCGCTCCCGCGCGCACCGCGTGTCACGAGAGCACGACGAGGCGCTGGGTCGCGCGGGTCATCGCGACGTACCGGTCGACGGCGCCGGTGATCCCCCCGCCGAACCGGTCGGGATCGACGAACACGACGAGGTCGAACTCGAGGCCCTTGACCCGCTGCGGATCGAGCGACGCCACCCGCGGTCGTGATGCGAACGCGGGCGCGCCGATCACCACGGCCGTCCCCTCCGCGCGGTCGCGCTCCCACGCGTCCAGCACCGCCTCCAGCTCGTCCCGCGACCCGTAGGCGACCGGAATCCCGGTGCGGCGGATCGACTCCGGGACGTTCGCATCGGGCAGCGCGGCGCGGATGATCGGGCCGGCGACGTCCATCACCTCCTGGGGCGTGCGGTAGTTGACGCTCAGCGACGTGACGTTCGCCCGATCCAGGCCGACCCGCGCGAGCCGCTCGCCCCAGGTCTCGGGGAAACCGTGGCGCGCCTGCGCGCGATCTCCGACGATCGTCACGGTCCGCGACGGGCACCGGCGCAGCAGCATCCGCCACTGCGCGTCGGTGAGCTCCTGCGCCTCGTCGATGACCAGGTGCGCGAACGGCCCGGCGTACGGGTCGCGCTCGGATGCCGTGGGCTGCGCGAGCGTGCCGCGCAGATCCTGCCCGCGCAGCATCGACATGATCCGCAGGTCGCCGTCGTCGGCCGCGATCAGGTCGCTCACCACGTCGGACATCACCCGGCGCTCTTCGGCGGCCGCACGGCGCGCCCGCCGCTCGCGCACCTCGCTGCGCGGATCGCCGACGCCGCGGCGGGCCGCATCGAGCAGAGGCAGATCGACGTCGGTCCACGCGGGCGGCGCACCGCGCGCGACGAGCACGTCGACGTCCGCGGCCGCCAGCCAGGGTGCGCAGCGTCGCAGCAGCTCGGGCGTCGAGAGAAGCCCGCGCAGCAGCGCCTCGGGATCCAGCAGCGGCCAGGCCCGATCGAACAGCGCCCGCAGCTCCTCGTCGTTCTCCAGCGTCTCGCGGGTCGACTCGTCCTCCTCCCAGCCCGAGCCGTACGCGTCGAAGTCGTCGCGAGGACGGGACGCCTCGCCCCAGCCCTCCCCCCAGGCATCCGCCGACCCGCCACCGCCGTCGCGTAGGTCGTCGTCGATGCGGTCCTCGAGCAGGTCGAGCAGGCGATCCCAGGCCCGCGCGCGGTGCGCGTTGTGCGGCAGCTCGTCGGCGTCGGCGAAGATCTCGGACCACTCCGCGGGCCCCACCACGACGGTCCCCCACGCGGTCTCGATCGCGGTCGCGCGCCTCGGCGGGCGCTGCCACCGGCGCACCGCGGCGTCGACGGCGTCGACCACGCGACCGTCGCCGAGCAGGCGCCGGATCTGCGGATCGGCCTCCTCCGCCGCCTCGGCGCCCCCGGCGACGAGATCGTCGACGGCGCAGACCAGCGCGCCGTCCTCCCCGAGGCTCGGCAGCACGTCGTCCACGTAGTCGACGTACGGGCGGTGCGGGCCCACGAACAGCAGCCCGCCGTGTCCGGCCCGCATCCGCGCATCGTCGTAGAGCAGGTACGCGGCGCGGTGCAGCGCGACGACCGTCTTGCCCGTCCCGGGGCCGCCGTCGACGACGAGCGCGCGCCGGGAGTCGGCGCGGATGATCGCGTCCTGGTCGGCCTGGATCGTCCCGAGCACGTCGCGCATCCGGGGCGAACGGCTCGCGCCGAGGCTCGCGATGAACGCCGACTGGTCGTCGAGCGCGCCGCTGTGGTCCACGCCGTCGTCGGCGAACACCTCGTCCCAGTAGTCGACGATGCGTCCCTCCCGCCAGCGATAGCGGCGCCGGCTCGTGAGACCGAGCGGACGCGCCGCGGTCGCGGCGAAGAACGGGGCGGATGCCGGGGCCCGCCAGTCCGTCAGCAGCCGCTCCTCCGCGGCATCCGCGAGACCGAAGCGCCCGATGTAGGTGACGGCTCCCGCCGCATCGACCATCCGGCCGATGCAGGCATCGAGGCCGAACCGGCGGAGGATGCGCAGCCGCGCCGTCAGGCTCTGCACCTCGAGGTCGCGTTCGAGCGCCCGCTGGCCGCCGCCGACGGCCTCGCGCTGCAGCGCCGCCGTACGCTCCTCGGTGCGCCGCACGTCGGCGGCGAGGGCCCGGGCGATGGCGGCGAACTGCTGCTCGTCCCGTCCGATGAGCAGCGGATCGGCCTTGCGGTGCAGCCGTGGCGGCAGATCGAACACGCTCTCCGGAGTGTTTCCCCTCGGCATCCGAATCCCCTTCCCGCGCCGCAAAAGACGGCGCGACCTGCGATTCTGCCCCACGGAGGGGCCCTTGCGGCAAGCCCCCCTCCGCGCGGGATAATGGAAAGGGCAGGCCGGATGGCGTGAAATGTACTCATGCGAGCAACCGTCATGTTCGGCGCCGGAGACGTCCGCGTCGAGAACGTCCCCGATCCCGTCGTCCAGCAGCCGACCGACGCCGTCGTGCGCATCGTCCGCGCGTGCGTCTGCGGCTCCGATCTGCACCCGTACCATTCGATGGCCGAGTCGTCGAAGGGCCGGCGGATGGGGCACGAGCTCATCGCCGTCGTCGAGGAGACCGGCGCCGAGGTGACGGCGGTGCGCCCGGGCGACTTCGTGATCGTGCCGTTCGTCTACTCCGACAACACGTGCGTCTTCTGCCGGGAGGGCTTCCAGACCTCGTGCCTGCACGGCGGGTTCTACGGCAGCGGGCGCGTCGGCGGCCTCCAGGCCGAACGGGCCCTCATCCCCCAGGCCGACGGCACCCTGGTCGTCGTGCGCGACGTCGATCCGGATGCCGCATCCGACGCGCTGCTCGCCTCGCTGCTGACGCTCTCGGACGTGTACCTCACGGGTTATCACGCCGCGCATCTCGCCCGGGTCCGCGCCGGGCAGACGGTCACCGTGATCGGCGACGGCGCCGTGGGCCTGTCGGCGGTGCTGGCCGCCCGAACCCTCGGGGCCGAGCGGATCATCCTGATGGGTCGGCACACCGACCGCACCGATCTCGGCGTGGAGTTCGGCGCGACCGACGTCGTCGCGGAGCGGGGAGCCGAGGGGATCGCGCGTGTCCGCGACCTCACGAACGGCGAGGGCAGCCACGTCGTCATCGAGGCCGTCGGCCACATGCCCGCGTACGAGCAGGCGTACGGTGTCGTGCGCCCCGGCGGCGTCATCTCCCGCGTCGGCGTGCCGCAGTACGAGAGCGCACCGGTCGGATCGGCGTCGCTGTTCGGCAAGAACATCACGCTGACCGGAGGGGTGGCCCCGGTGCGCGCCTATCTCGACGACACGATCCCGCTGGTGCTCGACGGCACGATCGATCCCGGCCGCGTGTTCGACCGGATCATGACGCTCGACGAGGCGCCCGCCGCCTACGCCGCGATGGACGCGCGCGAGGCCCTGAAGGTGATGCTCACGCGTTGAGCAGCTCCCAGGTACCCTCGGAGATCACCTCGACCGCGCCGTCGACGACCCGGATGGCCGTCTGGTCGTCGATGGCGTAGGCGCGCGCCCCGAGGGCGGCCGCCCATCGGTGCGCCGCCGCGGTCGTGTTCCCCGTCCAGCCCGGGTAGTCGAGGTGGGGGAAGATCGAGAAGTCGACGAGGCCGAGCGTCTGGTCGGTGCCGCGGGGGTCGCGGTCGACGAACTCCGGGCCCACGCGGGGTGTGAGCGCCATGCTCCCCGCACTGATGCCGACCCAGACGGTGTCCTCCAGCTCGGGCAGCAGATCGCCGAGCCCCGAGGTGCGGATCCACTCGGCGAGGTACACGGCCTCACCCCCGTCGACGAGCAGGGCGTCGGCCTGGCGCACCCACGGCATCCACCGCTCGGGCGCGATCGTCGGCAGTGCGGTGAGCTCGAGCACCCCGACGGAGCGCCATCCGAGTTCGACGGGACTGGGGATGCCGTCCGGCCAGGTGCCCGCCGTGGATCGCCAGACCGTCTCGGGCGAGCACATCGGCTGCCCCCACTGGGCCGTCGGCACGAACAGCGCGGAGCTGTCGGCGATGGGTTTGCCGAGCATCTCCTCGAGGGTGCGGCGGATGCTGTCGTTGGTGACCCCGCCCGAGGTCAGCAGGAGCTTCATACGCCCAGTCAACCGTCTGCGGCGGCGCACGGCCAGGGGCCGCCCTCGCCGGGCGCGCGGGCTCAGCGCACCCGCGACACCGCGGCGGCACGGGGTCGTCGACTGTTAGCGTTCGAGGGTGACCTCGACTCCGGATGCCTCCGCCGCCCCGACCGGATCCGCGCGCTCGATCCGCGTCTCCGCCGCCGTGATCACCGACGCGGACGGCCGCCTGCTCCTCGTGCGCAAGGCGGGCACCCGCGCGTTCATGCAGCCGGGCGGCAAGCCCGAGGCCGGCGAGGATGCCGCGCAGACGCTCATCCGCGAGCTCGCCGAGGAGATCGGGCTGCGCCTGACCGGTGCCGACCTCACGCCGCTCGGCGAGTTCACCGCGCCCGCCGCGAACGAGCCGGGCTTCGCCGTCGTCGCCGACGTCTTCCGCGTCGACATCGGCGATCAGCAGCCGGTGACGGATGCCGAGATCGAGGAGCTGCGCTGGGTCGACCGGGCCGCGGCATCCGCTCTGGAGGTCGCGCCGCTCGCAGCGTCCTACTTCCTGCCGGAGCGCTGAGCGCGCCGACCGGTCAGCGGCGGGTCACCACGGGCTCTTGCGGTAGTCCTTGAGGAAGATGCCGAACAGGTCTTCGCCCGCCTCGCCCCGCACGATCGGGTCGTAGACGCGGGCCGCGCCGTCGACCAGGTCGAGCGGTGCGTGGAAGCCCTCCTCGGCGAGGCGCACCTTCGTGTAGTGGGGGCGTTCGTCGGTGATCCAGCCGGTGTCGACGGCCGTCATGAGGATGCGGTCGGTCTCGAACATCTCGCGGGCGCTGGTGCGCGTGAGCATGTTCAGCGCCGCCTTGGCCATGTTCGTGTGCGGATGCCCCGGCCCCTTGTATCCGCGGCTGAACACCCCCTCCATGGCCGACACGTTCACGACGTACTTTCGCCGCGCCGGCGACCCCGCCATGGCGGGGCGCAGGCGGGAGACGAGCAGGAACGGCGCGGTCATGTTCGCCAGCTGCACCTCGAGCATCTCCAGCGGCTCGACCTGGTCCACCGACTGCGTCCAGCTGTTGATGTGGTTCTCGTCGGGCACGAGACCGCCCGCGTCGATGGCGGTACCGGCCGCCAGGCGCTCCAGCGACGACGAGCCCGCCGCCATCGCCTCGGCGGTCAGCTCGTCGGCCGTGCGGGCCGCGGCTGCGAGGATAGGGTGGCTCGACACCGACTGCGCGAGCGCGAGGGGATGCGCGTCGTTGGTGTGGCCGAAGGTCAGCAGCTCCGGCAGGGGTCCCGTCGGCAGCGGCGCGAGCTCGGCATCCACGAGCGGCTTGTAGGCCCCGGCGGAGCGGCGCACGGTCTGCGCCGCGTTGTTGATGAGGATGTCGAGCGGTCCGTCGGCGGCCACGGCATCCGCGAGACCGATGACCTGGGCGGGATCGCGCAGGTCGATGCCGACGATCTTGAGCCGGTGGATCCAGTCGGCACTGTCGGGGAGGGCCGAGAAGCGGCGGACGGCGTCGCGGGGGAAGCGGGTCGTGATCGTCGTGTGCGCGCCGTCGCGCAGCAGCCGCAGCGCGATGTACATGCCGATCTTCGCGCGGCCGCCGGTGAGGAGGGCTCGCCTGCCGGTCAGGTCGGTGCGGGCGTCGCGCTTGGCGTGACTCATCGCCGCGCAGTCGGGGCACAGCTGGTGGTAGAACGCGTCGACGGTCGTGTACAGCTCTTTGCAGATGTAGCAAGCGCGCGGCTTGATGAGCTCGCCGGCGATCGGCGCCGCCGTGCGCGCCGCGAGCGGGATGCCGCGGGTCTCGTCGTCGATGCGGTCGGGGGCGCCCGTGGCGGTGGCGGCGACCACCGCGCGGTCGGCGTCGGCGATGCGCTGGCGCTTCTCCTGACGGGACAGGCGCTTGACGTCCTTGTACATCTTGCCCGTCTGGCGGCGCAGGGCGATGTACGCGGGATCGTCGCGGTCGAGGTGGGATGCCGCGTCGATGACGCGCAACGCGATCTCGAGCTCGGCCGGGTCGATCGTCGGCGCGGTCGGGTCGGTCGTCGGCGGTGCCGAGGCGGAGCTCTCGGGGGTGTTCGCGGGGTCGGCGGGACTTTCGGGCACGCCAGAGTTTACCCGGGCACGCCCGGGCCGGGTGTCGGTGTGCCCGGGCCGGAGGCGGCGCGGCGGTCGAGTGTCAGCCCGCGATGCCGAGGAGCTGCTTCGCGGCTGCGACCGCGGGGCCGCCGGAGATGCGCGGATCCTGGTTGAGGGCCCCGGAGGTGATCGCGACGGCGAGCCCCGGCACGTCGACGTTGGTCACGAAGATGCGCAGGTCGCCGGTGTTCTTCGTCAGCCAGGCGATGCCGCCGCGCGCCTCGAGCGCGGCATCCGCGACATACTCGGAGCCGATGGCGGCGATATCGTCCTTGGCGGCGACGTCGACGGCGCCGTTGTTGGTCGTGACCGTGATGCTGACATTGTTGACGTCGTCGCCGATCGCCGAGATCCAGTCGCACTGCACGGTCTGGCCGTCGTTGTCCGCACCGTTCGGCTCGAGCCCGTCGAGCGCCGAGCCCAGCAGCGACCCCATCGCGGCGCAGTCGGGGTAGCGGCCGAGCACGTCGGCGAGCGCCATGGTCGGGACCGACGGTGCGCTGCCCCCGCCCGCGTCACCACCGCCGTCGCCTCCGTCGCCGTCGCCGGGATCGCCGGTGCTGCCGGTGGGCGACGCGGCTCCGACGGCGCCCGAGCCGGAGACCGACGGCGATGACGCGACGTCGGCCGCGGCGGCGCATCCCGCGAAGCCGAGAGCAGCGGCGCCGAGAAGGAGGACGAGAGCGGTGCGGGGTACGAAGCGGGGGGCTGTCACCCCGGCATCCTAGCCAGCGTCACGAACCCGCCACGGAAGTTCTCCACAGCCCCTCGCCTCGGCAACCTGGGCTCGACCGCTGCCGCGATCGTTGACTCGGCGCCGGTGCCGTGCGAGCCTGACGGTCAAGCACGCTCGCGGGAGGCAGCCATGGTCGAAGGCACGAAGCAATCCCCCTGGGATCTGACCACCGCCCCGGGCACATCCCGCTACAGCATCTACCGGGATGATTCCGCCGACCCCCCTGTGCTGTTCTGCCACGTGGGCACCACCTGGCTCACCTACCACGCCCGTGCCGTCGAAGATCTGACGCAGTGGCTCGCGGCCCAGGGGGATTGGGTTCTACTCGGAGCCGCGGATGAGAACAAGCCGGCATCTCCCGGAACGATCGAAGCGTGGGCTCGGGAGCCCACGAACCCTGTCGGTGGGTGGTATGGCCTGCGCAAGGGGTATCGAGGACGGTTCGCCATGTACGTTCCTCCGCTCTTGGAGCGGCTGGGTCTGATCGAACTGACGCACGACCCCCGCAACAACAAGGCGCGCGCGATCGTCTGATCGTGCAGGTTCGCGCGACCCCGCCCGCGGTGCCCGAACTGCAAGGGATGCCGGGCGACACGCCGCGGCATCCGCTCACCCGGCGGCGCGCCGCCCGAGAGACCTTGCAGTTCGGGCGCCCCTGAGGTCACCCCGCCGGCTCAGGCCGCGGCGACCCACACGGTCGTCTCCCCCGGCACGACGCCCCCGTCGATCGGCGCGCTCGACAGCACCACACGCTGCCCCGAGGCGAGGGGCAGCGCGAACGGCTCCACGCCGAACACCGTCACGACCTCCCACCCGTTCGGGCGGCGGAAGCGCAGCACGTCGTCCCGGCCGGTCTCGACCCATTCCAGGTGCTCCGGCGCGAGCAGCTCGTGCCGCAGGGCGAGCGCGCGACGGTAGAGCGAGAGGGTGGATGCCGGGTCGCCCTCCTCCGCCTCGACCGACACGTCCGCGAACCACGACGGCTGCGGCAGGTGCGCGCCGCCCGAACCGAAACCGAACGAGGAGCCCTCGCGGGTCCAGGGCAGCGGCACGCGGCATCCGTCGCGCCCGTACTGCTCCTGGTGCGTGCGGAAGAAGGTCGGGTCCTGACGCTGGTCGGCGGGGATCTCGGCCACTTCGTGCAGGCCCAGCTCCTCGCCCTGGTACAGGTATGCCGATCCGGGCAGCCCGAGCAGGAACAGCGACGCCGCGCGCGCACGCCGCAGTCCCCCGACCCGATCGATGACCGCTTCGTCGGCGCCGGCTTCGAGCCAGCCCCCGCCGTGTCGGTTCGGCACGGCGCCGTCGATCTCCTCGACCCGCGGCAGTGCGTAGCGCGTCGCGTGCCGGAACACGTCGTGATTCGACAGCACCCACGTGCTCGACGAGCCGGATCGGGCCGCGAGGGCGATGTTGTCGGTCACGATCCGGCGGAACTCGCGCGCGTCGAACGACGCGCGCAGCAGGTCGAAGTTGAACGACTGGCCCAGGCTCTCCGGGCTCGCGTACTTCGGCACCCGGTCGGAGGCGACCCAGGCCTCGGCGACGGCGGTGCGCGGCGGGTCGTACGCGTCGAACACGCGGCGCCACTCGGCGTAGATCTCGTGCACGTCATCGCGGTCGAGCAGCGGGTGCGAGCCGTCGACGGGCAGCGCAGCGAGCTCGGCCGCGGACGGCAGCGGCTCGCTCAGATCCTTCGTGAGCATGTGCGCGACGTCGATGCGGAAGCCGTCGACCCCGCGATCCGACCAGAACCGCAGCGTCGTCAGGAAGTCGGCGCGCACCTCCGGGTTGCTCCAGTCGAGGTCGGGCTGCTCGATCGCGAAGCTGTGCAGGTACCACTGCCCGTCGGCGACGCGCTCCCACGCCGACCCGCCGAACGCCGCGGTCCAGTCCGTCGGCGGCTCGGATCCGTCGGGGCCGCTTCCCTCGCGGAAGATGTAGCGCCGCCGTGCGGCCGATCCCCGACCGGCGGCGAGGGCCTCCTGGAACCACGCGTGCCGGTCGGACGTGTGGTTCGGCACGATGTCGACGACGATCCGGATGCCGCGGGCATGCAGCGCCGCGACGAGCTCGTCGAAATCGTCGAGCGTGCCGAGCCGCGGATCGACGTCGCGGTAGTCCGCCACGTCGTAGCCGCCGTCGGCGAGCTCGGAGGGGTAGAAGGGACTGAGCCAGACGGCATCCACACCCAGCTCGGCCAGGTAGTCGGCGCGCGACAGGATGCCGCGGAGGTCGCCGATGCCGTCGCCGTCGGCATCCGCGAAGCTGCGGGGGTAGACCTGGTAGACGACGGCCTGGCGCCACCAGTCCCGATCCTCCGGGCGGGAGAGCGCGGGGCGGTCGGAGACGGAGAGCAGGGCGGACATGCGGGACCTTTCGATAGGAGAGGGGAGGTGAGAGACGGGATCAGCCCTTGACGGCGCCCTGGGTGACGCCCTCCATCACCCAGCGCTGGGTGAAGAGATAGGCGAGGATCGCGGGCGCCATCGCCATGAGGTACGACGCGAACGACACGTTGTAGTTGTTGCTGAACTGCGTCTGGAAGAGGTTCTGTCGCACGGGCAACGTCTGCAGCGCCGGGTCGGAGATGATGAGCGACGGCATCATGAAGTCGTTCCAGGCGTAGAGGAACGCGAAGATGCCGACGGTCGCGCTCATCGGTGCGAGCAGCGGGAAGATGAGCTTCCAGAAGGTCTGCCAGGTGGTGGCGCCGTCGATGCGCGCGCTCTCCTCGAGCTCGATCGGGATCGACCGCAGGAACGCCGTGAACAGCAGGACGCTGAAGCTCAGCTGGAACATCGTGGCGAGGATGATGACCCCGAACGGGTTGTCCAGGCCGACGCGTCCGGTGAGCTGGATCTGCGGCAGCGCGACGACCGGGAACGGGATGAACATCGCGGCCAACAGATAGAAGAACGAGTATCGGAACAGCCGCCGATCCCAGTTGCGCTCGATCGCGTACGACGCGAACGCGGCCAGCAGGATCGTCGCGACGACGGTGCCCGCGGTGACGAACAGGGAGATGCCCGCCCCGACCGGGAACGTCGTGAGGTTCCACGCCTCGACGAAGCCGTCGACGCTGAACGGCGCAGGAAGCGAGAACGCGTTGCCGTCGACGGCCTGACCCGTAGTCTTCAGCGACATCGAGATGGTGACGTACAGCGGCAGCAGCACGGTGACGGCGCAGAGGATCAGGATGATCGTCGTCGACCAGCTGACGCGCTCACCGCGGGTGGCGGGGCTCTTGCGACGGCGGTCGTCCGCGGGCGCGAAGGCGGCGGCATCCTCGGCGACGAGGGCGGGTTGCGTGGACATCAGAAGGCGTTCCTTCCGCGAGTCAGCGAGAGCTGGAGCAGGGAGATGAGGATGGCGACGACGAAGAAGATGGTCGCGTTGGCCATCTGGTAGGCGTAGTCGCCGCCGTTGAAGCCCGCGATGATCGTCATCGCGACGCTGCGGGTGGCGGTGCCGGGGCCGCCGTTGGTGAGTCCGACGATGATGTCGTATGCGTTCAGGAAGCCCTTGAATCCGAGGATGACGTTGATGACGACGTACCCGGCGACCAGCGGCAGGGTGATGCGCACGAGCTGCTGGCCTTTGGAGGCGCCGTCCAGCGCCGCGGCCTCATAGACGTCGCCGGGCACGGCGAGCAGGCCGGCGATGTAGATGAGCAGCGTTCCCGGAATCGCCTGCCACGCGGTCACGATCACGATCGCGACCCAGGCCAGGTCGGGATCGGCGAGCAGGCTCGTCGACAGCGCCGGGATGCCGAGGGCCTCCCCGAACGACGGAAGCGAGTTCGAGAACAGGAAGTTGAACACGTAGGCGATGATGATGCCCGAGATCACCATGGGGATCACGAACACGGTCCGCAGGGCCGTCTTCAGCCGGATGCGGGCGGTGAGGCCCACCGCGAGCAGGAACGCCAGCACGTTCACGACGATCACGGTCGCGATCGAGAAGCCGATCGTGAACAGGTAGCTCTGCAGGATGGCGGGGTCGCTGAACAGGGCGATGTAGTTGGTCAGCCCCGTGAAGTGCCACTCGCCGATGCCGATCGAGTCGGTGAAGCTGAAGAAGATCCCCACGACGCCCGGCACCGTGATCGCCAGCGTGAACAGGACGAGACTCGGGAGCAGGAAGAAGTAGTAGATCGGCTCGACGCGCCGGTGGCTGCGCCGGGCGGTGCGGTCACCGGCGGTGACGATCGTGGACGTGGTCATTGCCCGGACTCCTCTGTCTCGGTCGTGGGGGCGGGTGCGCGGAAGGCGAGGCGCGCCCAGTCGGCATCCATCGTCCGCAGCGTCGCCTCGGGGCTCGCGCCCAGCACGACGGCCTGCACGTAGTTGAAGACGGGGATCGTCTTGGGCACCAGCACCGACGGCCCCTGGTAGACCTTGCCCGCCGTGTAGAAGGGGATCATTCCGGCGATGCGGGGATCGTCCGGTGCGGGCGCGTCGGTGGTGGGGGTGAAGCCGAGCTGCGCGGTGTTGTAGGCCTCGATCGTCTCGGGGCGGTACAGGTATTCGAGGAAGTCCCGCGCGGCATCCTTGTGGCGGGAGCCCTCCGGGATCATCGCCGCGAGGTCCATGTTGACGCGCACGCGGAGGTCGGCCGGATCGTCGGTCATCGGCAGCGGGAACGTGCCGAGGTTCAGGTCGGGCGCCGTCTTCGCGATCTCGCTGAACGCCCACGGTCCCTGCAGGTACATCGCCGCCTCGCCCTTCGCGAAGGCGAGGTTGCCGTCGCCGTAGCCGCGACTGGCGGCATCCGCGTTGACGAACTGCGACGTGAGCTGCGTCATCTTCTCGAGGGGCGCGGTGAAGTCCTTCTGGAACGAGGTGGCCGCGTCGGGCCCGACGGCGTCGCCTTCCGCGGCGAGACGGTTGAAGAAGTCGACGACGTCGACCGAGCCGCCGACCGAGTAGTCGTACCAACCCTGTCCGACCGTCCAGTCGTCCTTGAAGGTCGCGTAGAACGGGGTGATGCCGGCCGCCTTCAGCTTCGCGCAGGCGGCGAGCAGCTCGTCCCACGTCGTGGGCACGTCGATGCCGGCCTGCGCGAAGAGGTCCTCGTTGTAGATGACGGATGCCGCCATCACCGAGTACGGCAGCGCGCTGACGCGACCCGGGCACGAGCCGTACTGGTCCATGAGGGCCTGCAGGTCGTCGCGGGTCGTGGACGCCGCGGTCGTACCGCTCAGGTCACTGAGGGCGCAGCGCTGCACGAAGCGGGCCGTCTCGTAGTTGTAGTTCGCGAGCATGATGTCGGGCGGGTTGCCGCGGACGAAGCTCGCCGAGACGACGTCGACGCCGGAGGTGTCCATCTCGACGCGCACCCGGTCCTGCGACGCGTTGTACCGGTCGACCACGCCGTTCATGAAGGCGAGGGCCTCGCGCTTGCTGAAGGTGAAGCGGATGGTTTCGCGCCCGTCACTGCTGCACCCCGCGAGGAGGGTGCCCGCCAGGGCGAGAGCGACGCCGGCGGCGACCGCCTGCAGCGCTCGAGAGGTTCTCACAGACACCGTCGTCCTTCCGTCCGGCGGCGCATGCGCCGCCTCTCGAGATTCGATCCAGATTAGATTTAGTGGTCGAATCAATTGGATGGCAATACTCTGACAGAACACCCGCGGAGAGGTCAAGAGTGAATCAGACGGTCGTCGAGAGCGGCACGGGGCGCGCCAGCGTCGACAGCGTGCTCGACTTCGCGTGGGATGCCGGGGCCTTCACCGCGACCGACGCCATGCAGGCGGCGTCTCTGACGCGATCGACCGCGATCGAGGCGATCGACACCCTCATCGAGGCGCAGGTGCTGCGAGAGCTGCCCAACGCCCGCGATGCCGGCCAGTACCGCGCGGGGCGCCCGGCGCGCCGATTCGAGCTGCGCTCCGATGCCGGGGTCATCGTCGCCCTCGACGCCGGTGACACGCATCTGACCGCCGCGATCGCGGATCTGGCGGGCGAGACGATCGTCCGCTCGCAGATTCCGCTGTCACCGGCGCAGAGCGTGGACGACCGTCGTGCGGCGATCGTGGGGCACGTGCAGGCGACCCTCGCCGACGCCCGGATCACGGCCGACCGCGTGCTGGCGCTGTGCGCAGGGGTCGCCGCACCCGTGACGCGTCGCGGCGCCTCGCCCCCGCATCCGGAAGGCTTCTGGGAGCGCACCAATCCGGGGCTGATCGACGCGCTGCACGACTGGGCAGACGTGGTGGAGGTCAAGAACGACGCGCAGCTGGCCGCTGCCGCCGAGGGCACCGACGGCGGCGCGGTCGGATGCCGCGACTACGTCGCCCTGCTCGCGGGAGAACGCCTGGGCGCCGGCGTGGTCGTCGACGGACACCTCCTCCACGGCGCGCACGGCGGGGTCGGGGAGATGTTCGCGTTCGACTACATCCGCGACGTCGACTCGGCTTTCGGGCTCGGCCCGTCACTCGAACGGCACGCGCGCGAGCTCATCTCCCGGGCGGTCGCCGGCGGGGCGGAGGCCGGCGAGGCGGAGGCCGGCGATCGGCGTGCCGGGCTGGCCGCGCTCGACCCCGCCGCCGTGCACGGGCGGGAGGTGCTCGAGCTGGCCGCCGCCGGCGATCCGCTCGCCCGCGAAGCCACGGATGCCGTCGGTCGCGTGCTCGCGCGCATCGTGGGCGTTCTCGGGAACATGTTCGACCCCGAGCGCGTCATCGTGTGCGGGGCGATCGCCGACGGCATCCAGCCCGTGCTCGATGCCGCGCAGCGCACGCTCGCCGCGCAGATCCACCTTCCCGCGCCGGCGCTGCTGAGCTCGACGCTCGGTGGCGACGTCGTCATCCGGGGCGCGCTGGCCCGGGCGCGCGAGTGCGCCCGCACCGTCGCCCTCCCCCGGCGCGTCGCCCGGGC
>NZ_JBXAFF010000042.1:0-22825 GCF_058792815.1 Microbacterium sp. MPR-TSA4 | reverse complement strand
GTCCCTCCCACCCCCGAGGAGTCCGCATGATCCGCCATGTCGTCGCGTGGAAGCTGAAGAGCGAAGACCCCGTCGAGAAGGCCGCGCAGGCGCAGAAGATCTCCGCCGACCTGCTGGCCCTGCGCGGCGTGGTCCCCTCGATCATCGAGATCGCCGTCGGCCCGGACGTCGTCGGCGGCGCGAACTGGGACGTCGCGCTCGTCGCGGACTTCGCCGACCAGGCCGGACTCGACGCCTATCAGACCCATCCCGACCACCAGGCGGTCGTCGGCTACGTGCGGGCGGTCGTCGCCGACCGGGTCGCGGTGGATCTCGAGGTCTAGCCTCAGACCTCGACGATCGGCGCGTCGGGCGCGTTCGTCTTAATCGAGGCGATGCCGTTCATCGCGGCCGCCTTCGAGTTGTACGCCTCGCCGGTCGCGATGATCTGGCCGTTGCCGGCCTTGAGGCGGAAGCGCCAGTGTCCCGACGCGTCGGTGTAGAGCTCGAACTTCCCGGCCATGGTGTGCCCCCTTCGACACGCGCAACGACGGTGGTGCGCGCTGCACACGATAGTGGGCGGCCGCGGTCGCGGGAAGGGGTGCCGGGCTCAGGCTCCGCCGCGCAGCCTCCGGCGCAGCGCATCGGTCCCGTCCGCGCTGAGGCCGCCCGTGGCGAGGTAGTCCGCGGCCCCTCCGTGCGTGCGGTCGATCCAGTCCAGGGCCGCGCGGATCGCGCTCGGCGGGGTCTCGGTGACGAGCGTGCGCAGGGCCGGGGTGAGCGGCATCCCGAGCGACGAGATCATCGCCAGCATGCCGTCGGCCCAGGCGCCGGCGAGGTGCTGCTGCGACGCGGCGTAGTCGGCGACGACCGCGTCGCGCTCGACCCCGGCGGCGTCCAGGAGGAGGGCGACGGCGACGCCCGTGCGGTCCTTGCCTGCGGTGCAGTGCACGAGCACGGCCGTGGGCTCGTCGTCGCGGGAGGCGCCGACCCGGCGGGCCACCTCGGCGAAGGATGCCGCGCCGTGCTGCAGCATGCCCACGTACAGCTGGTCGAGGGTCGGCAGCTGGGCGAGCGCGTGCTCCACGAGCGCGGGGTCGGCCGCGCCGCCGGAGGCCAGCACGCGCTGCGCCATCTCGGCCATCGCTCCCTCCAGAAGCGACAGCTCGAGGATCTCGATCGGGCGCGACGGCGGGAGCCGGTCGGGAGCCGCACGGCGCTCGTCGGGGGTGCGGAAGTCGGTGACGACGCCGATCGGGCTGTCCGCGAGCGCCTCCAGGCCGGCGTCGGTCAGCCGGTCCAGCGCGGCGGAGCGGTACAGCACGCCGGCTCGCGTCGTGCCGCCTCCGATCAGCGGCATCCCGCCCGTGTCGCGGAAGTTGTGCAGTCCCTCGATCGCGTGTGCCACGGCATCCAGCCTAGGCCCGCGTGTTCGAGGGGCCGGTTCAGGGCGCCAGGCGCGTGGGGCCGCGGAAGAGGAAGGTGACCTCGCGGATGGAGTCCTGTCCGAGCATGAGCATCAGCACGCGCGCGAGGCCCATGCCGAAGCCGCCGTGGGGCGGGATGCCGTAGCGGAAGAAGTCGAGGTAGTGCTCGAGGCCCTCCAGCGACAGGCCCTTCTCGAGCGCCTGCGCCTCCAGCACGTCGATGCGGTGCTCGCGCTGCGCGCCGGTGGTGATCTCGGTGCCCTGGAACAGCAGGTCGTAGCTGTTCGTCAGCCCGGTCTCGGGGTTTCGCATGTGGTAGAACGGGCGGATCTCGGGGTGGTAGTCGGTGATGAACACGAACTGGTGCCCGAAGGTCTCCCGCACATGCGCCGAGATCTGACGCTCGCCCTCGGGGTCGAGGTCGCCGTCGGTGCGGGGGATGTCGTAGCCGCGCGCCGCCACGATCTCGCGGGCCTCGGCCAGCGGGATGCGCGGGAAGGGGAGCGTCGGGACGACGACGTCGATGTCGAACAGCTCCTTGATCTCGTCGCCGTGCTTGTCTTTGACGGCCTGGAACGCGGCGGCCAGCAGCTCCTCCTGCATCGCGGCGACGTCCTCGTAGGAGTCGATCCAGCTGATCTCGGCGTCGATCGAGGTGAACTCGGTCGCGTGGCGGCTCGTGAAGCTCGGGTCGGCGCGGAACACGTCGCCGATCTCGAACACCTTGCCGAAGCCGGCGGCCTGCGCCATCTGCTTGAAGTGCTGCGGGCTCTGCGCGAGGTAGGCCGTCTGGTCGCCGAAGTACTCCAGGGCGAACAGCTCGGCGTTGCCCTCGGCGGGCGTGGACATGAGCTTGGGGGAGTGGATCTCGACGTAGTCGCGCTCGATCCAGTAGGTGCGCATCGCGTGCTCGAGCGTCGTCTGGATGCGGAAGACCAGGTTGTTGCGGCGCTGGCGCAGGTCGATGAAGCGCCAGTCCATGCGCTTGTCGAGGCCGCTGTCGGCGGCGATCGGCGTCTCGGGCAGGGCCGCGGCGGCGATCTCCAGGGTGGCGATCTTGATCTCGACGCCGCCGAGCTTGACCCGCTCGTCGTGCTTGAGCTGACCGGTGACCGTCAGGAAGGTGCCCGTCGACAGCTCCGAGATCAGCGCGGTGAGCGCGAGGGCCGCGGCATCCTGCTCGGCGCCCGGCGATTCGAGGAGAGCCGGGTCGGGACGCGTCGTGGGGTTCACGAGCTGGACGGCACCGGTCTCGTCGCGGAGGATGACGAACTGCACCTTCTTCTGGTCGCGGACGGTCTCCACCCATCCGGACACCGAGACGGTGCCGTCTTCGCGGGACTGCAGCTGGCTGACGAGGGTGCGTTCACTCACGAGGGATCAGTCTACGTGGAGCGGCGTTTCGACTCGCTGCGCTCGCTCAACGACCGGAGGGGGGTGAGGGCGGGCCCGGTCGTTGAGCGAGGCGCGCAGCGCCGAGTCGAAACGCCCCGCACCCGGCATCCGCCCAGGTTCCGGTCACCTGCGGTGGGTACCGTCGACGCCATGGCGATGGCATCCGACGGCTCGTGGCTCACCGCGCTCGTCGATGCGGTCGTCGGCCTCATGAACCTCATCGGGGCCCCCGGCGCGGGCATCGCGATCGCGCTCGAGAACCTCTTCCCGCCGCTGCCGAGCGAGGTCATCCTCCCGATGGCGGGACTGGCCGCGGCACGCGGATCGTTCACGCTCGTCGAGGCGCTGCTGTGGACGACCGCCGGCTCGGTCGCGGGCGCCTTCGCGCTCTACGGCCTCGGCGCGTGGCTCGGTGTCGCCCGGCTGCGTGCGCTCGTACGACGGATGCCGCTGCTGAAGGTCGACGACGTCGACCGCACGGTCGCGTGGTTCGAGCGCCACGGCGGCAAGGCGGTGTTCTTCGGGCGCATGCTCCCGATCTTCCGGAGCCTCATCTCGATCCCCGCGGGCGTGACACGGATGCCGCTGTGGCGCTTCGGACTGCTGACCCTCGCCGGATCGTTCCTCTGGAACGCCGTGTTCGTGCTGTCCGGCTATCTCCTGGGCAACCAGTGGCACGTCGTCGAGGAGTACGCCGGGGTCCTGCAGTACGCCGTCATCGGCGTCGCCGCCGCGGCCCTCGTCTGGTTCACGGTGAACCGCGTGCGCCAGCTGCGCGGACGGACCGCGGATCGCGATCCCGCCTGAGCGCCGCCGCGGGCGCCGTTCCCAGCCCGGCCACAGATGAGGCCCGCGTAGACTGAAGGTGTGCCCGCCGATCGCCTCCACCTCGTGCGCCATGGCGAGGTCCACAACCCGGGCCGCGTGCTGTACGGTCGCCTCCCGAACTTCCGGTTGAGCGCCGACGGGCGCGAGATGGCGCGCAGCGCCGCCGCGCACCTGTCCGCTCTCGGTCGTCCCGTCACGGCGCTGTACGCCTCGCCGCTGCAGCGCACGCGCGAGTCCGCCGAGCCGATCGGGGAGCTGTTCGACCTCGATCCGATCATCGACGAGCGCGTCATCGAGCCGACCAACGTCTTCGAGGGCAAGCGCATGAAGCGCGCCGTGCTGAACCCGCTCAACTGGCGTCACCTCGCCCGCCCGGCCGTGCCCAGCTGGGGTGAGCCCTACGCCGAGGTCGTCGCCCGCATGGATGCCGCGATGACGGAGGCGTGGAACGACGCCGACGGCGGCGATGTCGTCATCGTGTCGCACCAGCTGCCGATCTGGGTGACGCACCTCGCGGTGGCCGGCGAGCCGCTCCGTCACGATCCGCGCAAGCGCCGCTGTGCGCTGTCCAGCGTGACGAGCTTCGAGCGCGACGGCGCCGGCTGGCGCGAGGTGGCGTACGCCGAGCCGGCGTCGACATCGCGGGCCGTGGACGTGGGGGCGGTATGAGGCGCTCGACGACCGCGAAGCTCGCGGCATCCCTGGTCGCCCTGGCGCTCGCCGTCGGTCTGGCGGGGTGCAGCGGAGCGAACGACGACCTGGCCAACCAGTACAAGCAGGGCGACGACAAGGGGTACATCTCCGGTGACGGCAGCGTGCAGGAGATCGCGCCGGAGGACCGCACGTCCGCCGTCGCATTCACCGGGACGGCCGTCGACGGCTCCACCGTCACCAGCGCCGACTACGCGGGCAGGGTCCTCGTGCTGAACTTCTGGTACGCCGGCTGCGGTCCGTGCCGGGCCGAGGCGCCCACCCTCGAGAACACCTTCCAGTCGGTCGAGCCCGCCGGCGCGGCCTTCCTGGGCGTCAACATCTACGACGGGCCGGAGGCGGCGACCGCGTTCGAGCAGACGTACGGCATCAGCTACCCGTCGCTGCTCGCGAAGGACGACGCCGACCTCAAGCTCGCCTTCGCCTCGTGGACGCCGCTGCAGTCGGTGCCCATCACGCTGGTGCTCGACAAGCAGGGCCGCGTCGCGGCGCGCTTCGTCGGTCGCGTCGAGAGCGAGTCGATCCTCAAGACGATCGTCAACGACGCGCTGTCGGAGACCTCGTGACCGAGGTCGTCTTCAGCGGGGCGCTGTGGCTCGCGATCCCGATCGCCATGCTCGCCGGTCTCGTCTCCTTCCTCTCGCCCTGCGTGCTGCCGCTCGTCCCCGGCTACCTCGGCTTCCTCGGCGGGGCGTCCGGCGCCGCCGCGGCGCGCGGGCGCACGGTGCGCGCCGGCCGCGGACGGCTGCTGATCGGCGTGCTCCTGTTCATCGCGGGCTTCACCGTCGTCTTCGTCGCGATGGGTGTGCTGGCGGGCACCGCCGGCCGCTTCTTCATCCAGTACGGAGAGCTGCTGACGCGCATCCTCGGCGTGGTCGTCATCGTCATGGGGCTCGTGTTCCTCGGGCTGTTCGGCTTCGCCCAGCGGACGCTCAAGCCGCAGGTGCGCAGCGGCCTCGGCCTCGCCGGTGCGCCGCTGCTGGGGGTCGCGATGGGCATCGGCTGGGCGCCCTGCATCGGCCCCACCTACGCCGCGATCCTCTCGATCTCGCTGACGCAGGCCGATCCGCTCCGGGCCGTGCTGCTGGCCGTCGCGTACTCGCTGGGCCTCGGCATCCCGTTCCTGCTGCTGGCCGTCGGGTTCGGCTGGGCCACGCGGTCGGTCGCGTTCCTGCGCCGCCACATCCGCACGGTCAACGTCATCGGCGGCCTGCTTCTGATCGTGCTCGGTCTGCTGATGGTGACCGGGCTCTGGACCGCGGCGATGTCGCAGCTGACGGGGGTGATCGGCGGTGTCGAACTCCCGCTCTGAGCGCGCGGGCAGCGATCCGCTGCGTCCGGACGACCACGCGGATGCCGAGGCGCCCGCCACCGGGATCGCCCAGCCGCGGCTGGGCGTGGTCGGCTGGCTGCGCTGGGGGTGGCGCCAGCTCACCAGCATGCGCACCGCGCTCGTGCTGCTGCTGCTGCTCGCGATCGCGGCGATCCCCGGCTCGATCGTGCCGCAGCGCTCCGCCGACCCCAACGGCGTGCTGCAGTACAAGACGGACAATCCCGACCTGTTCCCCGTCCTCGACACGCTGCAGCTGTTCGACGTCTACTCGTCGGTGTGGTTCTCGGCGATCTACATCCTGCTGTTCATCTCGCTGATCGGGTGCGTCATCCCGCGCACCAAGCACCACTTCAACGCGCTGCGCGCGCGTCCGCCCCGCACGCCGGTACGGCTCTCGCGCCTCGACGACCACGCGGAGATCGACCGTGCCGTGCCCGCGGGCGCGGACGCCGCGGCCTACGCCGAGGCCGCCGTCGAGCTCGCGCAGGCGCAGTTGCGCAAAGCGGGGTACCGCGTCGAGCGGTACGACACGCCCGCGGTGGGCAAGCGTCCTGCCACGGCATCCGTCTCGGCGGAGCGCGGCTACGCCCGCGAGACCGGCAACCTCGTCTTCCACGCCGCGCTCGTCGGCGTGCTGATCTCCGTGGGCGTCGGCGGCGGTCTCACCTACACGGGCCAGACCGTGATCGTCGAGGGCGACAGCTTCGTCAACTCCCTGGGCCTGGGCTACACCTCCTTCAACCCCGGACGCTTCGTCGACACGAACGCGCTCCCGCCCTACTCGCTGACCCTCGACAGCTTCGATGTCACGTACGTCCCGGTCGGCGAGGCCGGGCAGGGGCAGGCGGGCGACTTCGCGGCGAACCTGACCACGCGCGAGCCGGGGCACGATGCGCAGCAGCAGACCGTGCGCGTCAACCATCCGGTCGACATGGCGGGCGACCGCGTGTACCTCATGGGCAACGGCTACGCGCCGACCATCACGGTGCGAAACCCCGCGGGCGATGTCGTGCTGCGCGAAGACGTCGAGTTCCTGCCGCAGGGCGCCACCATGACCTCGCTGGGTGTCGTGAAGGTGCCCGACGGGCTCGCGCAGCAGGTGGGCCTGGTCGGTTTCTTCTATCCCACCGCGGCCAAGCTGCACACGGGGGCGCTCACCTCGGCCTACCCGGCCCTGGCCAATCCGGTGCTGACCCTCGACGTCTACACGGGCGACCTCGGCATCGACGACGGCACCCCGCGCAACGTCTACGCACTGGACGTCAGCGGCATGACGCAGCTCACGGGCCGCAGCATCGACGTCCCCTCCCTCGAGCTCGCGCCGGGGCAGACGGTGGATCTGCCCGACGGTCTGGGCACGATCACGTTCGAGGACGCCAAGGCCAGCGGGGCCGCCGAGCAGGTGAAGCGCTACGTCTCCCTCTCCATCCACCGCGACGTCGGTGCGCCGTGGGTGCTGGGCTTCGCGATCGTCGCCCTCGCCGGGCTGCTCGCCGCCCTGTTCGTCCCGCGTCGGCGCATGTGGGTGAAGGCGACCGCGGACGGCGACGTCGTGCACCTGGAGTACGCCGGCCTCGCGCGCGGCGAGGACCCCGCGATCGCGGCGGCCGTCGCCGACCTCGTGCGCGAGCACGGTGCCGCCATGGATGCCGCGGGAACCGCCGGCGCCGCGGCATCCGACCGGACCGCTGCGCAGACCGCCGACGTAGACTGATCGTCATGCCCGACGGCCTCTCCCTCGACGAAATCTCCCGGCTCCTGGTGTGGACCGCGGTCGCGATCTACGCGCTCGCGTTCATCGCCTACGCGATCGACCTCGGGCGCCGGTCCGACCTCGCCATCCAGCAGAAGGATGCCGCCCGGGAGCGGGTGCTCGTCGGTGCCGCCGCGGCGGTGTCGGCCACGGCAGCCACGTCGCTCGCGAGCCCGCTCGACGAGATGCGGGCGCAGCAGCAGGCGGCCAAGGCGGAGCTGGAGGCGCCGCTCGCCCGCCGCACGCGCTACCTGTGGGCGCGCATCGGCACGTCGCTGACGGTGCTCGGCTTCCTGTTCCACGTCGCCGGCGACGTGCTGCGGGGCATCGCCGCCAGCCGGGTGCCCTGGTCGAACATGTACGAGTTCGCGCTCACCGGGACGATGCTGATCATGGCCGTCTACCTGGTCGTGCTGTTCAAGTACGACCTGCGCTTCCTCGGCACCTTCATCACCGGCCTCGTCGTCGTGCTGCTGGGCGGCACGGTCCTCTGGTTCTACACCGCGGTCGTGCCGCTGTCCGATCCGCTGAAGAGCGTGTGGCTCGTCATCCACGTCTTCGTCGCGTCGCTGTCGACGGCCCTGTTCGCCCTCGCGTTCGCCCTCTCGGTGCTGCAGCTCATGCAGGCCCGCCGCGAGCGCCTCGCCATCGCCGCCATCGCCGCCGCGGGAGAGGAGAGCACGGCGCGCCGCCGCGGTCCGCGCTTCCTGCGGACGCTGCCGTCGGCCGACGTGCTCGAATCGCTCGCGTACCGCTTCACGATCATCGGCTTCATCTTCTGGACCTTCACCCTCATCGCCGGCTCCATCTGGGCCAACGACGCGTGGGGCCGCTACTGGGGCTTCGACACGAAGGAAGTCTGGACGTTCGTCATCTGGGTGCTCTACGCGGGCTACATCCACGCGCGCGCGACCCGCGGGTGGCGGGGCACGCGCTCGGCCTGGCTGTCGATCATCGGCTTCGCGGCGGTCATGTTCAACTTCACGATCGTCAACATGTTCTTCAAGGGCCTGCACGTCTACAGCGGCCTGAACTGACCCGCGGTCGGCGGCATGCCGCCGCCGCGCGGGCCGTCCGCGGCGGTCAGGCCAGGGCGGGGGATGCCGCGAGCAGCGCGCGGGCGCTCGCCGTGCGGCGCCGCGTCACGGCGATGGTGCTCGCGATGAACGCCAGCACCGCCCACGCGATCATGGCCGTCAGCCCGGCCGCCGCTCCGCCGGCCGACGTGGTCGCCGCGAGCAGCGCGGTGTAGGCGGGCGAGGTGGGCATGGCGCCGGCGATCGAGGCGAGGATGCCCGGGATCGTCGACACGATCCCGGTCGCCACCGCGAGCACGCCCACGAGCGTCGAGATCCACCGGCCGGCGCCTCCGAACACCGCGACCAGCGCCTGGTTGACGGCGGCGAACGAGATGCCGGCGACGACGGCGAGGCCCGCGAAGGCGAACCAGGTGCCCGCGTCGTAGTTCGCCGCGATCTGGGCGACACCGGCGACCAGCAGGCCCTGTGCCGCGCCGATGGCGGCGGCCGGAGCGAGGCTGCGCAACGCCAGCAGCACCGACGGGCGGCGCGAGCTGAGGGCGTGGCGCGGCACCGCCTGGAGCGCGATGAACGAGCCCAGACCGCCGAACCAGAGCGCGAGCATCGCCAGCAGCGGGATCGCCGACGAGCCGAAGAGGTTCGTGCCGATGCCGTCGGCGCTCACGGGGTTCGCCACCACCTCGGCGGTGGCGTCGGCCTGCTGCTGCGAGTACGTCGGGATCTGCGAGACGGCCGAGTCCAGGCCCTGCGCCAGCGAGCTGGAGCCCGAGGCGAGCTGGGTCACGCCGGTGCTGAGCTGGGTCGCGCCGTCGGCGAGCTGCGTGGCCCCGTCCGCCAGCTGGGAGGCACCCGTCGACAGCCCGGTCGCGCCGGTGGCCGCCTGGTCGATGCCGTCGGCGAGCTGGCCGAGACCGGACTGCAGCCCCTGGGCTCCACCGGTCAGCTGGGCGATTCCCGCGGCCGTCTCGGGCAGCGCCTGGTCCTTCAGACCGTTCGCGTATCCCGCGGCGTACCCGGCGTTCGTGGCGGACGCCTTCACGCCGTCGGCCATCGATCCCAGAGCGACGCAGACCGCACCCTGTTCGGGCGTCGTCGGCGTCGCGGGCGGAACGCAGTTGTTGTCGGCGAGGAGCTTCTGGTACTGCGTCGCCAGGCTCTGCGTCGAGGCCGCCGCCGCCGACGCGTACTGCGCCGTCGTCGACACCGTGCCGCCGAGCGTGTTCGGCTGCGTCGAGGTGACCTGCGCCGACAGCTGGTTCAGCCCGCCGGCGAGCTGTCCCGCTCCCGCGGACGAGTCGCGCGCACCGGTCGCGAGCGTCGCCAGCCCGCTCGACAGGTCGCTCGCGCCCGAGCCGAGCTGACCCGCTCCGGAGGCGAGCGCCGTCGCCCCGTCCGGGAGCTGCGCGGCGCCCGTCGCCGCCTGCTGGGCGCCGCTGGCGAGCTGGTCGGCGCCGTCGGCGGCCTCACCGAGCTGGTCGTGAAGCGTCGTGAAGCCCATGAGCACGTTGGTGAGGTACTGCTGCGAGACGGCGCTGCCGAACACGGATGCCGCGGTCTGGGTGATCGTCGCCGTGATGGCGCCGTCGACCACGCGGCCGTCGGGGGCGGTCTGCACCTGGATGGTCGCCTTCTCCGGCGTCTTGCCGGGCGCGGTCGAGGTCGCGGCCGCCGAGAAGTTCTGCGGGATCGTGATCACGGCGTCGTAGGTGCCGTCGGCGAGACCGGAGGCGGCGTCGTCGGTGTTCGAGATCACCCAGTCGAGGTTGCTCGGCACGTCCGACGAGCCTTCCACGAGGCCGGCGGTCAGCTGCCGCCCGAGCGGTGCGGTCTGGCCGTTGATCGTGACGGGCTCGTCGTTGTTCACGATCGCCGCGCGGACGTTGCCGAGGCGCTCGGTCGGGTTGTAGAGCGCCGTGAGGAGGATGCCGCCGATCAGCACGGGCAGCAGGAGGACGCCGAGCACCGTGAGCCAGGTCACGGGGCGGCGGGAACGAGCGCGTTCGAGGGGGAGAGTCATGCGGAGATCACCTGCGTGGGAGAGTCGGCGGTACCGGTGGTGAGGGCCAGGGCGGTCACGCTCCGGCGATGAGCGTCGGCGAGCACGTCGAGGGCGGGGCCCTCGCGACGTGCCGACGCGATGAGGGTGAGCGGGCGGGCGTGTGCGCCGCCGCGGGAGATGCGCGCGGCGGCGCGCTCCTGGGCGTCGCGCAGCAGGGCTGCGGCCTGATCGCGGTCGGCGCCCGTGAGCGTGTCCAGGCCGTCGATGGCGACGATGGTGGTCCCGCCCGCGAGCGCTCGCCGCAGCTCCGTGAGCGGAGCGGCGGCGCCGTCGAGGAGGGCGACGCCCACGTGGGCGCGCACCCACGCCCCGCGGCCGGGCAGGAGGTGCCCGGCGACGCGCAGGCGCCCCTCGCTCGGGTCGACGCGGCCGGCGACGGCGAGGACGAAGGCGCGTCCGGCGCGCGGGTCGGCCGCCGTCGCCAGCAGGGTGCCGCCCTGCTCGAGGCGGATCGTCGACGCGCGGAAGAGCGTGACCTCGCCGACACCGGCCCCGCCGTCGACGCGGACGGTCAGGTCGTCGGCGGCCAGCGCGCCGTCGTAGCCGGGCTCCGGCCATGCGGTGAGCGCGAGCTCGCGCTCGACGGCCTCGCCCTCGATGTCGAAGTGCGGGAGCACACGGTCGAGCCATCGCGGCATCCACCAGGCCTTGTCGCCGAGGAGCGTCATGATGGCCGGGCCGAGCGTCATCCGCACGAGGAAGGCGTCGACGGCGATGCCGACGGCCAGTCCCAACGCGATCGGTTTGATCGAGGTGTCGCCCTCGGGGATGAACGCCGCGAAGACCGCGAACATGATGACGGCCGCTGCGGTGACGACGCGCGCCGAGGCCGTGAAGCCGCTGCGCACGGCGTCGACCGCCATGGCCCGGTCGGCGTGCCCGCCGCGGTCGCGGCGCGCGTGGACGAAGTCCTCGCGCATGCGCGAGACGAGGAAGACCTCGTAGTCCATCGCGAGGCCGAACAGCACACCCATGAGGATGATCGGCATGAAGCTGATCACCGGACCGGTGCGCGTCACGTGCAGGGCGTCGGCGAGCCAGCCCCACTCGAACACCGCCGCGACGGCGCCGAACGCCGCGAGGATCGACAGCAGGTAGCCCAGCGTCGCCTTCAGCGGCACCCAGATCGAGCGGAACACGATCATCAGGAGCACGAACGACAGACCCACGACGAACAGGCCGAACGGCAGCAGTGCGGCGCCGAGGCGATCGGAGATGTCGATCGCGATCGCCGTGAAACCGGTCACCTTCAGGTCGATGCCGTACTTCTGGAGCCACTCGTCGTGGTGGGCGCGCAGCTCGCGGACGAGCTCGGCGGTCTGCGGCGCGTCGGGGGCGGTGGTCGGGACGATCTGCACCAGCCCCGTGTCCGCCGTCTCATTGGGGGTCGAGAGGGCCACGCGCTCGACGCCGGGGATCTTCTCCACATCCGCTTTGAGGTCGGCCATGAGCGTGAGCGGGTCGGTCGAGGTGACGATGGTGCCGGTGAGGATCAGCGGCCCGTTCGCGCCGGGGCCGAAGTGCTCCGCCGTCAGGTCGTACGCCTGGCGGGCCTCGCTGGATGTCGGCTGCATGCCGGCGTTGGGCAGCGCGAGCTGCAGGCTGGAGGCCGGGATCGCGATGACGCCGAGCGTCAGGATCACCGCGAGCGTGCTGACGACGGGATGGCGCGTCACGAGGGCGACCCACGGGTTCGTCTTCGTGACGGGCGCCGCACCGGCGGCATCCGCCTGCGCGCGCGCCGGGCGGCGCCGGCGACCGACGCGGATGCCGCGACCCAGGACGCGGCTCCAGCCCACGACGCGGCCCTTCGCGAAGCCCAGCAGCGCCGGGGTGAGGGTGATCGCGACGACGACGGCCACCGCCACGGCGCCCGCGGCGGCCAGGCCCATCGTCGTGAGGAAGGGGATGCCGGCGAAGCCGAGGCCGACCAGCGCGATGAGCACCGTGATGCCCGCGAACATGACCGCCGAACCGGCCGTCCCCGTCGCGCGGGCCGCGGACTCCTCGGGGTCGACACCGGCGCGCACCTGATCCTGATGTCGCGCCACGATGAACAGCGCGTAGTCGATGCCGACCGCGAGCCCCAGCATGATGGCAAGCATCGGCGTCGTCGAGGACACGGTCGCGAACGCCGTGGAGGCGAAGATCAGCACGACCGACAGGCCGACGCCGATGAGGGCGCTCACCAGCGGGAACCAGGCGACGGCGAGCGAGCGGAAGGTGACGATCAGCACGAACAGGGCGATGAGCACGCCGATGGCCTCGATGATCGACAGGGCGGGCAGCGAGGTGGAGAACAGGTCGCCGCCGACCACCACGGTCGATCCGGCCGGCAGGGCGGCGTCGAGCGAGGTGGACAGGTCTTCGAGCGTGGTCTTCGTCGCGGCCGGCACGTCGGTCGCGGTGCCCTGGAACTGCAGGCGGATGAGGGCGGCCTGACCGTCGCCGCTGACCATGCCGTCGACGTTCTCGCTGAACGGGTCGGTGACGGCGAGCACACCGTCGAGAGAGCCGAGCTCGGAGACCGCCGAGGCGATCTCGTCGGAGTACGGCTTCTCGTCGACGCGGTCGCCCGCCGCGGCGACGACGATGTACTGCGCGCTCGTCCCGCTCGCCTGGGGGAACGTGCGGTTGAGCAGCTCGAGGCCCTCCTGACCCTCGGTGCCGGGGATCGAGAAGGAGTTGTCGAAGCCCTTCACGGCGCCGGTCGCGACGCCGACGCCGACCGCGCCGCCCACCACGCCCAGCAGCAGGAGCCACGACACGAGGACCCGCCACGAGTGGCGGTAGGACCAGCGGCCCAGCGAGTAAAGCAGAGTGGACACAGGTGCTCCGGTTCAGACGATCGGGGTGGGGGCGGACAGGGATTCGATACACCGCTGTATCCGATACACAGATGTATCCTAAGAGCCGGGGTTCTCGCAATCCTGAGCACTCGATGTGAAACTGAGGACCGGCGCCGAGCGCCGCATCCCGCCGACGAAGGGAGGACACCGTGACGGACATCGCCGAGCGCGCCGACGGCAGTCGCCCGCCCAGCCAGCGCCGCGAGCAGACCCGGGCGCGTCTTCTCGACGCGGCGCACGACGTGTTCGCCGAGGTGGGCATGGATGCCGCGTCGGTCGAGGCGATCTGCGAGCGCGCGGGGTTCACCCGCGGGGCGTTCTACTCGAACTTCGAGTCGAAGGACGAGCTCTTCCTCGCGCTCGTGACCCGCCTGTCCGACGCGAAGCTCGACGCGGTCGCCAGCCGGGTCCACCGCCTCTCGCCCGACGGTCCCGTCGACGTCTCCGAGCTCGTGGGCCAGCTGGGAGCGCCGTTCGGCGAGGGCATGGATCCGCAGCTCATGACGGAGATCCGCGTGCAGGCGCTTCGCGACCCGCGACTCGCCGAGGCCTTCCTCACCCTGCAGCGGCGCATGCTCGACCGCATCGAAGGCTTCCTCGAGCACATCATCGCGACCTACGGCCTGACCCTGCGTCTGTCGGTGGCGGAGGCGGCGCGCATCCTCCTCGACGTCGCGAACGAGACCTGCACGACGGCGATGCTGCAGGGCATCGAGGACGACGGGGTCACCGCTGCGCTGCGCGGACGCCTCGACGCCCTGATCCCGGCGCTGGTCGCCGCCGGTGGGGAGCGGGCCTTCCGCTACGCCGACCGCTGACCGCCGCGGGGTCGACCCCCGACGCGATCCGCCGCGGTCACAGCAGCGCGGCGCACCGCTCCAGGCGGTCGAGCCACCACGCGCGCCGATCGGGCATCGCCGCATGCCGGGCGAGCGCGGCGGCATCCGGGACGACCCGCCCCACGGGCAGCATCCCGCCGGAGGGACGCAGCGGCCGCGCCGTGACATCCGCCGCGAGCAGCGAGGCCGTGCCGAGGCCGCAGTCGTAGGGCAGATCGGGCAGGGCCGCGGCGAGGGTCGTGCCCATCGACAGGCCGATGCTCGTGTCGAGAGCGCTCGAGACGACCGCCGGAAGGCCCGCCTCCGCGACGATCGCCAGCGCCGCGGCGACCCCGCCGAGAGGCTGCGCCTTCACGACGAGCAGATCGGCCGCGCCGGCGCGCGCGACGGCGAGCGGGTCGGACGCCTTGCGCACCGACTCGTCGGCGGCGATAGGGATGTCCCAGTCGGCGATGCGCGCGCGCAGCTGGGCGAGCTCCTCCACCTCGGTGCAGGGCTGTTCCAGGTATTCGAGGTCGAACTCGGCGAGCGCGTGCACCGCATGCTCGGCCTCGTCGACGTTCCACCCGCCGTTGGCGTCGAGGCGCACCCGCCCCTCCGGGCCCATCGCGGCGCGCACGGCACGCACCCGCGCGACGTCGTCGACGAGCGTCTGGCCGCGCTCGGCGACCTTCACCTTCGCGGTGCGGCACCCGTCGAAGCGGGCCAGCACCCCGGCCACCTCGTCGGCCCGGACGGCGGGGACGGTGGCGTTGACGCGGACGGTGTCGCGCCGCGGATCGGGCTGGCGGCGCCATCCGAAGTCGATCGCCGCGGCGAGCCAGACGGCGGCCTCCGCGTCGTCGTACTCGAGAAACGGCGAGAACTCGGTCCAGCCCTCGGGGCCCTCCATCAGCACCGCCTCGCGGTGGTCGACGCCGCGGAAGCGGGTGACGAGGGGCAGCGATACCACGTGCGCCGTGGCGAGCAGCTCGCCGAGTGCGGGGACGGTCATGGCTCCATCCTGCCTCGGGAGGCCGCCGCCGCGGGGACCCCGCGTCGCGGCCCGCCGTCTGCGGCGGCGACGCCCGTAGAATCGGGCGGTGACCGCCTCCCTCGCCGCCGCCCGCTTCGCGCTCGACATCGACGGTGTACCGCGCCCCGCCCGGGCGCAGGCGCTGCTGGACGCCCTCGCCGAGCGGGTCGTCATCGCCGACGGGGCGATGGGCACGATGCTGCAGCGTCATGACCTGCGGATCGACACCGACTTCGCCGGCCTCGAGGGCTGCAACGAGATCCTGAACGTGACGCGACCCGACGTGGTCGCCGACATCCACGACGCCTACTTCGCGGTCGGCGTGGACGCCGTGGAGACGAACACGTTCGGGGCGAACTGGTCGAACCTGTCGGATTACGGCATCGACGACCGCATCACGGAGCTCGCGGCCGCCGGGGCGCGGATCGCCCGCGAGCGTGCGGAGGCGGCGGAAGCGGTCGACGGGCGGATGCGCTGGGTGCTCGGCTCGATGGGGCCCGGCACGAAGCTGCCGAGCCTCGGCCACACCACCTATGCGCATCTGAAGGAGACGTTCGCCCTTCAGGCCGAGGGGCTCATCGACGGCGGCGCGGATGCGTTCCTGGTCGAGACGAGCCAGGATCTGCTGCAGACCAAGGCCGCGATCAACGGCTGCAAGCAGGCGATCGTGGCCCGCGGCATCCGGCTGCCGATCTTCGTCGAGGTCACCGTCGAGACGACCGGCACCATGCTGATGGGCTCGGAGATCGGGGCGGCGCTCACGGCGCTGGAGCCGCTGGGCGTCGACGCCATCGGCCTGAACTGCGCGACCGGTCCGGCCGAGATGAGCGAGCACCTGCGCCACCTGTCGAAGCACTCCTCCGTGACGATCGCCTGCATGCCCAACGCGGGGCTGCCGGTGCTGACCGCCGACGGTGCGCACTACCCGCTGACGCCCGCGGAGCTCGCCACGGCGCACGAGCAGTTCGTGCGCGAGTTCGGCCTGGGCCTCATCGGCGGATGCTGCGGCACGACGCCCGAGCATCTCGCCGCGGTGGTGGAGCGGGTGGGGTCCCTCCCGGTGACCTCCCGTCGGATCGTCGACGGGCTGCCGGGGGACGCGGCGACGGAGTACACCTCGCTGGCCTCGCGCTCGCGCACCACGCTTGTCGGCGCGGCGCCCCTCGCGGTCGACCGCGAGCCCGGGGTCGCCTCGCTGTATCAGCACGTGCCGTTCCGGCAGGATGCCAGCTACCTGGCGATCGGGGAGCGCACCAACGCCAACGGGTCGAAGGCGTTCCGCGAGGCGATGCTGGAGGGCCGGTGGGACGACTGCGTCGAGATCGCCCGCGGGCAGATCCGCGTCGGCGCGCACCTGCTCGACGTGTGCGTCGACTACGTCGGCCGCGACGGCGTCGACGACATCCGCGAGGTGGTGTCGCGGTTCGCCTCGGCATCCACTCTTCCTCTCGTGATCGACTCGACCGAGCCGGCCGTCATCCAGGCGGGGCTGGAGCTGATCGGCGGCCGTCCCGTCGTGAACTCCGTCAACTACGAGGACGGCGACGGCGCGGCATCCCGCTTCGGGCGCATCATGCCGCTCGTCAAGGAGCACGGCACCGCCGTCATCGCCCTCACGATCGACGAGCAGGGTCAGGCGCGCACCGCCGAGGACAAGCTGCGCATCGCGTCGCGGCTCGTCGACGAGCTCGTCGGGGCGTGGGGCATGCGGGTCGAGGACATCATCGTCGACTGCCTCACCTTCCCGATCGCGACGGGCCAGGAGGAGACCCGCCGCGACGCGATCGAGACCATCGAGGCGATCCGCGGGCTGGTCGCGAAATACCCGGGCATCAACACGACGCTCGGCGTCTCCAACGTCTCGTTCGGGCTCAACCCCGCCGCCCGATCGGTGCTCAACTCCGTGTTCCTGCACGAGGCGACGCAGGCGGGGCTGACGAGCGGCATCATCGACGCCGCGAAGATCGTGCCCCTGGCGTCCCTCCCCGAGGAGCAGCGGAAGGTCGCGCTCGACCTCGTCTGGGACCGGCGCGAATGGGATGCCGACGGCACCCTCACCTACGACCCGCTGGCGACGATGCTCGACCTGTTCGCCGGGGTCGACACGGCGGCGCTCCGCGACCAGCGCGCCGCCGAGCTGGCGGCGCTGCCGGTCGGCCAACGCCTCGAGCGCCGGATCATCGACGGCGAGCTGAAGGGTCTCGAGGCCGACCTCGACCTGGCGCGCGCCGGCGATGCGGATGCCGCGCCGCTCAGCCCGCTGCAGATCATCAACGACCACCTGCTGGAGGGCATGAAGGTCGTCGGCGAGCGGTTCGGGTCGGGCCAGATGCAGCTGCCGTTCGTGCTGCAGTCCGCCGAGGTCATGAAGACCGCGGTCGCCCTGCTCGAGCCGCACATGGAGAAGACCGACGAGGCCGGCAAGGGCACGATCGTGCTCGCGACGGTGCGCGGCGACGTGCACGACATCGGCAAGAACCTCGTCGACATCATCCTCACCAACAACGGCTACACGGTGATCAACCTCGGCATCAAGCAGCCGATCGCCGACATCATCGCCGCCGCCGAGGAGCACGGCGCCGACGTCATCGGCATGAGCGGCCTGCTCGTCAAGTCGACGGTGGTGATGAAGGAGAACCTGCAGGAGCTCTCGGCGCGAGGGCTCGGCACGCGGTGGCCGGTGATCCTCGGCGGTGCGGCGCTGACCCGCGCCTACGTCGAACAGGATCTCGCGGAGCTCTTCGACGGCGAGGTCCGCTACGCCAAGGACGCGTTCGAGGGGCTCGCGCTCATGGAGCCGCTCGTGCGGATCGCGCGCGGTGAGGCTCCGGATGCCGTCGGCCTGCCGCCGCTGAAGAAGCGCATCCACGCCGCGGGGTCGCGCCTGACCCTCACCGAGCCCGAGGCCATGCCGGCCCGGTCGGACGTGGCATCCGACAACCCCGTGCCCGCGCCGCCGTTCTGGGGCACGCGCATCGTCCGCGGCATCGCGCTCGCCGACTACGCGGCCTTCCTCGACGAACGCGCGACGTTCATGGGGCAGTGGGGGCTCAAGCCCGGGCGCGGGGAGGACGGGCTGTCGTACGAGCAGCTGGTCGACACGGAGGGTCGTCCGCGGCTGCGGTACTGGCTCGACCGCATCCTCGCCGAGCGCATGCTCGACGCGTCGGTGGCCTACGGGTACTTCCCGGTCGTCTCCGAGGGCGATGACCTCGTCGTGCTGCACCACGGCGACGACCCGACCGGTCTGCTCGGGCCGGCCGGACTGCTGGCGCCGGACGGCGGATCGGGCGGCGCCCTCGGCAGCGACCGGCTGCGCTTCCACTTCCCGCGGCAGCGGCGCGACCGCCACCTGAACCTCGCCGACTTCGTGCGCTCTCGCGCGTCGGGGCAGGTCGATGTGCTGCCCGTGCAGCTGGTCACGGCGGGGGCGGCCATCGACGCCGTCACCGCGAAGATGTTCGCCGAGGACCGCTATCGCGACTACTACGAGCTGAACGGGCTGGTCATGCAGCTCACCGAGGCGCTCGCCGAGTTCTGGCACGCGCGCATCCGCGCCGAGCTCGGCTTCGCCGGGGAAGACCCCGCCGACACCGCGGGACTGTTCAAGCTCGAATACCGCGGCGCGCGGTTCTCGCTCGGCTACCCGGCCTGCCCCGACATGGAGGACCGCCGCAAGGTCGTCGAGCTGCTGCGTCCGGAGCGCATGGGCGTCGAGCTGAGCGAGGAGCTGCAGCTGCATCCCGAGCAGTCGACCGACGCGTTCGTGTTCCACCACCCCGAGGCGAAGTACTTCTCGGTCTGAGCCGGTCGCGGCATCCGCGGGTGGGCCAGGTGCGGGTTCCGGGTGTCTCGGCGCCCGGGCCGAACTGCAAGGGATGCCGGGCGACACGCCGCGGCCGGGCGCGGGGTGGCGGCGCGTCGCGGCTACGACCTTGCAATTGGGTTGGGGTGGGACGGCCGGGGTGGATTGGGTGAGACAGCGCTGGGGTGAGGCGGCGCTGGGTCGGCATCCGGTGTGCCCGGGCCGAACTGCAAGGGATGCCGGGCGACACGCCGTGGCCGGGTGCGGGGTGGCGGCGTGTCGCGGCTGCGAGCTTGCAGTCGGGGCGTGAGGAGGTGGAGGTGACGGTGGGGCCGAAGCGGGCTCAGCGACGTGCCAGGGCGGCGGCATGCGCCGCGATTCGGGCGAACACGCGTCGCTGCACCGCGTACGACTCCTCCCAATCGCCATCCGACTGCAGACCGTGGTCGGCGCCGGCGATCTCCATCACCGCGGCTGCGGTCTTGCTGATGCGGTCGGGCCACCACGTGGCATCCGTCGTGCCAGCGACGATGAGATGAGTCGCGGATGCCGCGCGCAACGCCGTAGCCACGACATCGTGGCCGACCAGCGGCGTCAACCACACCCCAGGTATGCCTGCCGCGACGGCGTGTGAGGCCGCGAAGGTGCCCAGAGACTTGGCGACGACAAGGTCGGGCGCGCACGGGAGGGCCGAGATGATTTCGCCCCACTCCCGGGCGACGAAGTCGGCCGGGTCGTCCGCGGCGTCACCCAATGCCCACTCGGCGGCGTAGACGTCCCATCCGTTCTGAGCCAGGATGACGCCGGTCCAGTGCAGCAGCGGTGCCTGCGCGGTGTATCCGCGCCCGGGCAGCAGGACCGCTGCAGGTGCGCCGTCCGACGACGGTGTGAGGCGGTGCAGCACGACCATCCCGCGATCCTAACGGCCAGCCGCACACACCGGACTGCAAGGGATGCCGGGCGACGCGCCGTGGCCGGGCGCGGGGTGGCGGCGCGTCGCGGCTGCGAGCTTGCAGTTCGGATACGGCCCGCGGGTGAGGGTCAGGCGACGGGGGTGCCGCACATGCCGCAGATGCCGGTCGCGGGCACCTGCACGAAGCAGTCCGGGCACATCACCGCGGGACGCTCGGGGATGGTGGGGGCGGCGACGGTGCGCGGCGTGCCCGAGGCGACCCGGGCGGCGCGGGCACGCTCGCGCGTGGTCGGCGCGGGCGCGGCGGCGAGCTTGGCCGCGGGCTTGTGGTCGGCGCAATAGAACCGCACGAATCCGGCCGGATTGTTCGGATGCCGGTGCTTCATCACCCACAGCGCTTCGCGCGGCCACGGCTCGCTGGTCGGTCCGCAGCCCGAGCACCGGGTCGCGTCGCCCGGCACAGCCTGCTCGGCGGCGACGGCGATTTCGAACGGCAGGGCATCTCGCCAGTCCGAGGAGTTCCTGATCTGCACGACATGCCCTTCCGGCGGCATCCTCGGGTGGACGACGGCCGTGCCCCATTCTCCCACGGCCGCGCCGCCGGCGGGTCTCACTCCACAGCGGATGGCACCGCGGATGCCGCCCCCGCCCATCCCGACCACTCCGCCGCGTCGACGACGCAGAACCGGTTGCCCTCGGGATCCTCCATGATCACGTAGTCCGCATCGGCCGGCTGCCGGTCCCACACGACGCGGCGCGCGCCCAGACGCTCCAGCCGCGCCACCTCGGCGTCCTGGTCTTGCGCGTAGAGGTCGAGGTGGATCCGCGGGGGCAGGACGCGCGGCGCCGCGACGGCATCCAGCGACACGCTCACCCCGGCCCCGTGCCGCGGATGCAGCAGCGCGAAGTCGTCGCCGGCGGGCTCGCGCACCACGTAGTCGAGGGCCGCGGTCCAGAAGGCCGTCTCCCGCGCGAGGTCGTCGACGCGGATCACGACGGAGCCGACGACCAGCATCACCCGGCCTCCGGGTTGCGAGCCGTCACCGTGATCCAGGAGTCGGTGGCCGCGGCATCCGGGGCCGTCGTGTCGCGGACGACGACGTCGGTCCAGCCCGTGGCGGCGAAGGCCTCGGCCAGCGGATCCTCGCGCCACAGCACGAAGTGTCGCGGCGCGTCGAGCTTGTGCGCCGACCAGTGCTCGCCCTCGCCCTTCTTGAAGGAGGCGATCATGACCCCGCCCGGCCGGGTCGCGGCGCGCGCTCGCCGCAGCACGCCCCGCAGCCGCGCCCGCGGCACGTGCAGCAGCACGGCACTGGCGAACACGGCGTCGTACGGGCCGCCGAAGTCGGCGTCGCGCACGTCGAGCAGGCGTGCGCGATGGCCCGCCGCGTGCTGCAGTGCGATGAAGGATGCCGCGGCATCCGTGCGGTCGACGGCGAAGCCCGCCGCCTCCAGCGCATCGGCGTCGCGGCCCGGGCCCGAACCGAGCTCGAGCACGGAGGAGCCCGCCGGCAGCAGTGCCGTCAGCTCCGCGACGAGCGGCGACGGCGTGGCCGACGTGCGCTGGGCGTAGCGCAGGGCGTGGTCGCGGTAGACGGCGAGGGTCAGCTCGAGCGGGTCGCCGAGCGGCGGGATCGTGCAGTCGTAGCGCTGCCGAGTCGGCCACCGCGGGTCGCGCGGCGCATCGGAGACCGCGAAGCCGAGGCGACGGTAGAACTCGACCGCGTCGTCGTCGGTGCTCGCGAACAGCGGGAGGGTCGGGTCGGCGCGACGCGCGGCATCCACGAGCCGGGACCCGAGACCGGTGCCCCGCGCCTCGTGCGCGACGGCGATGTAGTGCAGCTCCGTGCGGCCGCGGGCGGGGTCGGGGCCGAAGGCGGCGAAGCCGAGGATGCCGCCGGCCACGACGCCGACGACGGTGAGCCGGGGCAGTTCGGCGTCGCGGATCCACAGGAGCGCGTCGGCATCCACCCCGGCCGCCTCCCAGAGGAGGGGGAGGAACGCCTCCGAGCCGATCTCGTCCGGGGTCAGGGGCCGCACCGTCGTGGTCATGATTCGACTGTAGCGAGCGCTCCGCGGGGTCTCTGAGGGGGCGACGGCGGCCCGGGAGCCCCGGCGACGGGCTTCGCGCGCCGCAGCGAGCGCAGCAGCGCACGCCCGATGAGTCCGATCCCGATGACCGTGGTGACGGCGCGCAGCGTGTCCCAGCTGAGGGTCGAGGTCACCAGCGAGTAGACGAGGAAATTCCCGAGGTTCTCGATGAGGGGCGCGCCCGGGCTGTAGGAGATGCTCGTCCCGGCGCCGACGGCGAACGGCCAGAACCACATGTTCATGATCAGCCCGAACACGTACGCCGACACGACGCCGTACGCCGCGAGCATCGCGACCTCGGCGCCGCCGCGCACGCGCCGCGGCAGCAGCCCGGCGCCCGCCGCGACCCAGCCGCAGGCGAACATCTGGAACGGCAGCCACGGCCCGACCCCGCCCCACAGCACCGCCGACAGGGCGAGGGATGCCGCGCCGAGCAGCAGTCCGAAGCGCGCCCCGTACGCCCGCCCGGCCAGGATCAGGAGCACGAACAGCGCCTCCACGCCGCCCACCCCGGTGCTCGCGATGCGCACGGCCGCCCCGATCGCCGCGAGCACGGCCAGCAGCGCGAGGGTGTGCGCCGACCGCACCGTCGTGTCGAGGCTCGCGAGGGCGACGATGATCGCGAGAGGGGCGAGCGCCATCGCGATGACCGGCGCGGCGGCCTGCGCCTGCGCCGGCACCGCCGTCGCCACGAGGGGCCACAGGAACGCGGCCGCCGCGACGAGGTTCGCCGCGACCAGGGCCGCGGTGAGGCTGCGCCGCGGTCGGGGCTGGGGCCGGGGCTGCGG
>NZ_JBXAFF010000041.1:0-23111 GCF_058792815.1 Microbacterium sp. MPR-TSA4 | reverse complement strand
CGGGCCTCGCTCGACGACCGGGGGTGGGGCCGGGGTACAGTGGCGGGCATGAGCGCTGCCCGGCCGTGGTCGGCGGCGGAATCCGCCGCCCTCCTCAGGGTGCCAACCGCCGACGACGACAAGTATTCCCGCGGCGTCGTGGGGCTGCGCACCGGATCCGAGGAGTACCCGGGGGCGGCCGTGCTGGGTGTCGAGGCGGCGTGGCGCACGGGTGTGGGCATGGTGCGCTACCTCGGACCCCGCCGCGCCGCGGACCTCGTGCTGCACCGCCGACCCGAGACGGTCACCGCCGACGGCCGGGTGCAGGCGTGGGTCGTCGGCTCCGGCACGTCCGCGCAGACGCGGACCGCCGCGGAGACCTCCGCCGTCCGGACGCTCCTCGCCGGAGAGGTGCCGGTCGTCGTGGACGCCGGCGCCCTCGATCTCGTGCCGTCCGCGCCGGCCGGCACATCCGCCCGCCTGGTGCTCACTCCGCACGATCGCGAGCACACCGCCCTGCGCCGCCGCCTCGGGCGCGACGAGCAGCCCGATCGCGAGGCGGCCGCCGCCGACACCGCGACGGCGACGGGCGCGGTCGTCCTCCTGAAAGGCGGCACGACCCTGATCGCCGCCCCCGGCACGGGCGCCCCCGCCCTGCGCTCGGTCACGTCCGGCGTCGGCTGGCTCGCCACCGCCGGGACGGGCGACGTGCTCGCCGGCGTGCTGGGCGCGCTGCTGTCCGCCTACCCCGACCGACCCGCGGATGCCGCGGCCACCGCCGCCTGGCTGCACGGGCGCGCCGGCGCGCTCGCGTCCGAGCGACACGGCGGCGGACCGATCGTCGCCCTCGACGTCGCGCACGCCGTGGCATCCGTCGTCGGGCAGCTGGTCTCGGACCGTTGAGCGCGTCTCCTTAGGATGGGGGGATGACGAGGCGGAGCGCACTGTGGGCCGCCTTCGTGATCGTGCACGTCGCCGTGGCCTGGCTCGGCTTCCTCCTGCCGAACGAGCCGATGGGCGACGTCTACCGGGTGTACGAGCCCTGGTCGCTCGGCGCCCTGCAGGGATACGGCATCGTCGGCATCGACCAGTCCTGGGTGTACCCCCAGCTGGCCCTGCTGCCCATGCTGCTCGCCCACGCCTTCGCCTGGATCGCCGGCTACACCGTCGCGTGGGCGCTCGTGGTGATCGCCGCGGATGCCGTCGCCTTCGCGGTGCTCATCGGTCGCGCCCGATCGGCCGCACGCCGGACGGCGGGCTGGTTCTGGCTCTGCTACATCGCACTGCTGGGCCCGGTCGGCCTCTACCGGCTGGACGGGTTCACCGTGGCGCTGGCGGTGCTGGGCTGCCTCTGGCTGCTCGGGCGGCCGTGGCTGGCCTCCGTGCTGCTGGCGGTCGCCACGTGGATGAAGGTGTGGCCCGCCGCTCTGCTCGCCGCCGCGGTCGTGGTGCTGCGTCGGCGGATCGCCCTGATCGGCGGGGCGCTGCTGGTGAGCGCGGCGACCCTCCTCGTCGTCGTCGCCCTCGGGGGCGCGGCGCACGCGTTCGGGTTCATCGGCGATCAGACGACCCGGGGCCTGCAGGTCGAGGCACCCATCAGCATGCCCTACCTCTGGGGCGCCCTCCTCGGCATCCCCGGCTTCTCGGTGTACTACGCCCAGGACCTGCTGACCTTCCAGGTCACGGGCACCGAGATCGATCCCGTCATCGCGGCGATGACGCCCGCGCTCATGATCGCGATGCTCGCCGTCGTCGGCCTGGGGGCGGCCGCTGTCATGCGCGGCGCCCGTTACGCGACGCTGTTCCCGACGCTGTCGCTCGCGCTGGTGCTGGGTTTCATCGTCTTCAACAAGGTCGGCTCGCCGCAGTACCTGTGCTGGCTCGTGCCCTCGCTGGTCGTCGGTCTGGTCATCGATCGCCGGCGATGGTCGGCCCCGGCATCCGTGGCACTCTTCGCCGCGCTGCTGACCCAGCTCGTCTACCCGCTGACCTACAACGGCATCCTGTATCCGCAGGTGGTGCCGGTGAGCCTGCTGACCCTGCGCAACCTCGTGCTCGTCGCGATGTTCGTCTGGATGCTGGTCCGGCTCGTCGCGGTCGTGCGGGCGCCCACCGGGCCGGCACGGGCTGCCCGAGCCGCCGCCCTCGAGACGCCCACCGTGCGCAGCCTGCCCTGACCGCTCACCCCGATCGAAGGAGCCCCCATGCTCGTCGCATTCTCCGTCGCCCCCAGCGGCGCATCCTCGCAGCCGACCCCGTCCGCGGACGGCTCGGTCCACGACGCCGTCGCCGCGGCGGTGAAGGTGGTGCGGCAGTCCGGTCTGCCGCACCGGACGACCTCGATGTTCACGGAGATCGAGGGGGAGTGGGACGAGGTGTTCGCGGTCGTGAAGGCGGCGACGGATGCCGTGATGCCGTTCGGCTCGCGCGTCTCGCTGGTGCTCAAGGCCGACATCCGGCCCGGGCGCACCGGTGAGATCGACGGGAAGATCGAGCGGCTCGAGACGGCCATCGCGGCGCTCGACGACCCGTCCTAGGCCGGCCTTGACGCTGTCGGCAACCGGTAGCATGACCGGGTGATCTCCTCGACACCGTCGAGGGGTGCGGCGATGTGGGCGCTCCTCTCTCTCGCCGTCGGCTCGTTCGGCATCGGCATGACCGAGTTCGTCGTCATGGGCCTGCTGCCCGACATCGCCGCCGACCTGCTGCCCGCCACGTGGGCGGCCTCGCCGGAGGATGCCGTCGCGCACGCCGGCTGGCTCATCACGCTGTACGCGCTCGGGGTGGTCATCGGCGCGCCGACGATCGCCGGCGCCGTCGCGAAGTACCCGCGACACCGCGTCATGCTGGCGCTCGCCGCCGCACTGACGGTCGGCAACGCGCTGACCCTGGTGGCGCCGACGTTCGAGCTGGTCGCGGCATCCCGCGTGCTGGCCGGGCTGCCGCACGGCGCGTACTTCGGCATCGGCGCGCTCGTCGCCGCCGACGTCATGGGGCCGGGCAACCGCGCGAAGGGTGTCGCGTTCGTGCTCACCGGGCTCACGGTCGCGAACGTCGTCGGTGTGCCGCTCGGGACCTTCCTCGGGCAGAGCTTCGGCTGGCGCGTCGCCTTCCTCGTCGTCGCACTCATCTTCGCGCTCGCCGCCGTGATGATCGCCCTGACCGTGCCCGCCCACGCGGGGGATCCCGGCCGCACGCTCCGCGCCGAGCTGGGCGCGCTGCGCATCGGCCAGGTGTGGCTGACCCTCGGGGTCGGCGCGATCGGCTTCGGCGGCTTCTTCGCGGCCTACAGCTATGTCGCCTCGATCGTGACCGAGGTGGCCGGCGCGCCGAGCGCCGTGGTCCCCGTCATCCTCATCGTCATGGGCCTCGGGATGACGATCGGCAACCTGGTCGGCGGCCACCTCGCCGATCGCGACCTGAAGCGCACGATGCTGGGCGGCCTCGCCGCCCTGGTCGTGGTGCAGGTGCTCCTCGCGCTGAGCGCGGGGCTGCTGCTCACCCTCGGGGTGTTCATCTTCCTCGTCGGCTTCGTGTCGTCGGTGCTCAGCCCGTCGATCCAGACGCGGCTCATGGACGTCGCCGGCGACAACCAGTCGATCGCCGCGGCGCTGAACCACTCGGCGCTGAACATCGGCAACGCGAGCGGGGCGTTCCTCGGCGGCGTCGTGATCGCCGCGGGGTTCGGCTTCGTCGCGCCGGTCTGGGTGGGCGCGCTGCTCGCGGCATCCGGGCTCGTGCTCGCCCTGGTCAGCTTCGGGATCGAGGCGCGCGCGACGCGCCGTGCCGTGCACCCGGCCGGCTGAGCCGTATCGAAAATTTTCGACGACCCTCTTCTGTTAGGGCTAACAGAGTCGTTACTGTAGGGCCTGCCATTATCCGCGGCGGCCTCAGCGATGACGCGCCGCGAGGACACGAGTTCTGCACTGTCGCAGAGAGGACCCCATGTCTCGTATTCGCAAGGCGATGTCGCTGGGCGTCGTCGCCGCCGTCATGGCGGCCGGCGCCGTCGTGGCCGTTCCGACCTTCGGCGCCGCCGCCGCATCCCCCCTCGACGGTGCGGCCGTGCTGCAGCTGCCCTTCGACGGCACCCTCGGCGACACGAGTCCGGCGCCCCACTCGGTCTCGAGCATCACCGGCGAGCCCGTCATCTACACGGCGGGCATCTCCGGGCAGGCCATCGCGATGAACGGTCGCCAGGCACTCTCCCTGGGGACTTCCGCGGCGCTGCAGCCCGCCGATCTGACCTTTTCGTTCTGGTGGAAGCCCACGGGCACGATGGGCGGCGAGCAGGTGTTCGCGTGGAACAAAGGGGTGTACAACTCCGACGGCTGGTATCTCAGCTCCGAGAACGACAACACGCCGCTCGCCTTGTCCGTGGGGCCGGGGCTGAACGGCGGCCAGCCGTACAAGGTCTCGGTGACGGGCTCGCGCAGCGCGTTCTTCCCCGCCGACACGTGGACGCACGTCGTGGTCGCCTACGACCGAGACACGAAGGCGGTCACCTTCTACCGCAACGGCGAGCGCCAGGTGTCGACCGTCGCCGTCGCTGTCGGCGGTGACGCCACCGGTGTGATCGGGGCCACCGACGTCACCAAGACGGTCGGTTACAACGGCACCGTGTACCGCGGCTCCTACCTCGTCGGCGCCCTCGACGACTATGCGATCTACCGTGCCGCGGCGGACGATGTCGACGCCGTCGCCCTTTACCGCGAGAACGCGCCTGCGTACGATCCTGCCACCACGGCGCAGCGCGGACTCGACGGCCTCACGATGCCCGCGAGCGCGGTCGTCGACTTCACGCTGCCGACGACGACGAGCAACGGCACCGCCCTCACGTGGACCTCGTCGACGCCGACGCTGATCGCGGTCGACGGCGAGCAGGCGACCGTCTCGCGCCCCTCCGGCGCGGACGGCACGGTCACGCTCACGGCCACCGGCACCTACGCCGGCAGCACGGCTCGCGCGCGCGACTTCGCGATCACCGTGCCCGCCCAGGGGGCCGCGACCTCGATCTACGTGACCGACACCGCCTTGAGCGAAGTGCAGCTCGAGGACCCCTACCTCCAGAACAGCGGCCAGAAGATGGTCGACTACCTGCTGACGCTCGACCCCCTGCGGTTCCTGTACTCGTTCAACGAGCTCGCGGGGCTGCCGACCGGCGGCGTGCAGCCCTACGGCGGCTGGGAGCGGGCGAACGGCGCGCGCTTCCAGGGGCACTTCTTCGGGCATTACATCTCCGCGCTCTCGCAGGCGTACGCCTCGGCAACGGATGCCGAGACCAAGCAGCGTCTGCTCGACAAGCTGACGACCTCGGTCGAGGGTCTCAAGGCGGCGCAGGAGGCGTACGCGGCCAAGGACCCGTCCAATGCCGGCTACGTCGCCCCGTTCCCGGTCGGCTACCTGCCGGGCGGAGCGGACGGCCTCATCGTGCCGTTCTACAACCTGCACAAGGTGCTCGCGGGTCTGCTCGACGCACACGCCTATGCACCGTCCGCGCTCGGGACCGACGCGCTCACCGTCGCGAGCGGGTTCGGCACGTGGCTGCGTGACTGGGCCTCGCGCCAGTCCGATCCGTCGTCCATGCTGAACACCGAGTACGGCGGAATGAACGAAGCGCTGTACAACCTGTACGCGATCACCGAGAACCCGGCGCACAAGCGGGCCGCGGAGTACTTCGACGAGGTGTCGCTGTTCCGCGACCTCGCCGCGAACCGCGACGTGCTGGCGGGCAAGCACGCCAACACGACGATCCCGAAGGTCATCGGCGCGCTGAAGCGCTACACGCTGTTCACCGACAACCCGAGGCTGTACGCGACTCTCACCGACGGTGAGAAGGCCGACCTCGACATGTACCGTCAGGCGGCGGAGAACTTCTGGACGATGGTGACGAAGGATCACTCCTACGTCAACGGCGGCAACAGCTACTCGGAGCACTTCCACGATCCGGGCACGCTCTACGAGTTCGCCACGAGCGGGGTGACCAGCGGCTACGGCGAGAACTCCACCGTCGAGGGCTGCAACGAGTACAACATGCTCAAACTGACCCGTGCGCTGTTCCGGATCACTCCCGACAGCGCGTACGCCGACTACTACGAGTTGACCTACATCAACACGATCCTGGCCTCGCAGAACCCCGACACCGGCATGGTCACGTACTTCCAGCCGATGACCGCCGGGTACGCGAAGGTGTTCGGCAAGCCCGAGGACGAGTTCTGGTGCGACCAGGGGACCGCGACCGAGAGCTTCACGAAGCTCGGCGACTCCGTGTATTTCCGCAAGGATGCGACCGTCTACGTCAACATGTTCCGCTCCTCGGTGTACACGGCCGCGGACCTGAACCTGACCCTGACGCAGACCGCCGACGTGCCCGCGCGCGACACCGTCTCGTTCGAGGTGGCCGCCGCCGATGGCGGCGCGGGCGCGGCGGGCACGACGCTGAAGCTGCGCGTGCCGGGGTGGATCGCGGGCGGGCCCGCGGTGACCATCAACGGCGTCGCCGCGGTCGCGGCGCAGGGTGAGGACGGGTACATCGCCCTCCCGGTCGCCGCGGGGGACGTCGTCGCGTACACGATCCCCGCCAAGGTGACCGTCAGCGACCAGACCGAGAACAAGGACTGGGTCGCGTTCCAGTACGGCCCGCTCGTCCTGGCGACCGAGCTCAATCGCACCAACGTCACCGCCGACTACCAGGCGGGCATCCTCGTGCGCATGAGCCAGGCGGACAAGTCGGTCAACAACGACGTGCTCGTCTCCGACGTGGCGGCCTTCAAGCGCGACATCGTCGACAACCTCGTCCGGCTGCCGGACGGCCCGAACAAGGACGGCCGCACGACCCTGCGGTTCGCGTTGCGCAACACGGATGCCGCCTCCGGCGCCCTCGTGTTCGAGCCGTACTACAGCCTGTACAACGCTCGGTACGCGCTGTACATGAATCTCATCGAACCCGATTCCGCGGCCGCGCAGGCGTTGATCAAGGCCGACAAGGAGAAGCTCCGGACCGACGAGACGACCATCGACGCCCTCACCTCCTTCGACGCGAACAACAGCGAGGCGGGCAAGAACTACGCCTTCAACAAGTCGGGCGTCGGCGTCTGGCGGGGCCAGCCCTACCGCGACGCTCAGAACGCGTCGGATGCCTGGTTCCAGTACGACATGAAGGTGGATCCCGCCGCGGGTGTCAACTACCTGGGCGTGCGGTACTACGGGGGAGACCAGGGGCGCAGCTTCGACGTCTACCTCAACGACACCAAGCTGAAGACCGAGACCGTCACGGGTGCCCACGGCACGGACACGTGGTACATCCAGTACGACCGGATCCCGCAGGCGGTGCTCGATGCGATCGCAGCGCGCGACAGCTATCTGCGCGACCAGTCGGGCGCCTACGTCCTCGATGCGCGGGGGGAGAAGATCCCCGTCGTGACCGTGCGGTTCCAGAACAACGGCCGTGGCTACGTCGGGGGCGTCTACGGCGTGTACACGACCCTGAGCACCCAGTACGACACCGACGCCGACCTCGCCGCGCTCGCTGTGGACGGGGGCACGCTCGCCCCCGCCCTGGCACGCGGCACCTACGCCTACACGGCCACCGTGCCCCGCGATGCGACGACGGCGACCCTCACGATCGCCCCGGCATCCCCGAGCGGGCTCGTGTACGTCGGCGACATCCTGGTGGACGACACTCAGCCGCGGACCGTCACCCTCGCGGATGCCGGCGCGCCCACGACCGTCCGGCTCCGCGCGTACGCGCAGGACCATGTCACGTTCGTCGACTACGACGTCTCCCTCGTCCACGCGACCGCGACGCCGACGCCGACGCCGACCGCGACGCCGACGGGGACGCCCACGCCGACGCCGACGGGGTCCCCGACGCCTCTCGACCCGGCGCCGACGGCGACGGTGACGCCGATCCCGCGACCGAGCGGAACGGTGCCGGGGACCTCGTCTCCGCGTGCGCCTGCGGTGGCGTCGGCGTCGGCGACCTCCGTGGAGCGCGGCGGGACGGTGCGCGTGAGCGTGTCGGGTCTGCACCCGGACGAGCAGGTGACGGCCGAGCTGCACAGCGATCCGATCAGGATCGGCGGGATCGCGCGGGCGGACGCCTCGGGCCGGACGGCGTTCGACGTCGCGATCCCCGCATCGCTGGCCGTCGGCGTGCACACGGTGTTCGTGTGGGACGGCGCGGGGCTGCTGATCGCTCAGGTGCCGGTGACGGTGCTTCCCGCAGGGCAGTTGGCGGTCTCGGGTGCGCAGGTTCCGTGGGCGTGGGCGCTCCTGGCCGCGCTGCTGTTGACCGCGGGTGTCGGCGTAAGGGTCCTCCGCCGCGGGCGCGCCTGATCCCGGAGGGGTGGGGTCGGGAAGGGGCCCCACCCTCCGGCATGCGGCGGCGGTGTCGGCGCGAGCTCAGTCCTGCAGCAGTCGCCGCAGATGTGCTCCCACCGCGGGCGTCTCGATGAGGAAGCCGTCGTGGCCGAAGTCGCTCGACAGCACGATCGCGCCGTCGTCGATCGTCGTGCGGATGCCTCGTGCGATCCGGTGCTGACCGTCGATCGGGAACAGCCGGTCGCTGTCGATGCCGAGCACGAGCGTGCGGGCGGTGACCCGGGCGAGGGCGTCCTCGACACCGCCGCGATCACGACCGACGTCGTGCGAGTTCATCGCCTCGACGAGCGTGATGTAGGTGTTCGCGTCGAAGCGGCGCGTGAACTTGTTGCCGTGGAAGTCGAGATAGCTCTCCACGGCGAACCGGCCGCCGTGCCCGAGCGGGCTCTTTCCCGACTGCCACGAGCGCTGGAAGCGCTGGTTCAGCTCGGTGGGGCTGCGGTAGTTCAGCAGTGCCATGCGGCGGGCCAGGGCGAGACCGCGGTGCGGGCCGTCGCCGTCGGGCGCGTCGTAGTACTCGCCGTCCGCGAAGCGGGGGTCCATCTGGATGGCCTCCAGCTGCACGCCGTTGAGGGCGATCTGGTCGGCCGTGGTCGTCGGCGGCGAGGAGAGGACCGCCAGCCGGCGCACCCGCTCGGGGAGGCCGACACCCCACTCCAGGGCATGCATCCCGCCCATGGAGCCGCCGATCACCGCTGCCCACACCTGGATTCCCAGGCTGTCGGCGAGGAGCACCTGCGCGGCGACCTGGTCGCGGATCGTGAGGTACGGGAAGCGTCCCGCCCACTCGTAGCCGTCGGGTGCGATCGAGGACGGGCCCGTCGAGCCCTGGCATCCGCCGAGCATGTTGGGCGCCACGACGAACCAGCGGTCGGTGTCGATGGCAGCGCCGGGACCGACGATGTCGTCCCACCAGCCCGCGGTGGGGTGGCCGGGGCCGGCCGCGCCGCGCACATGGCTGTCGCCGGTCAGCGCGTGCAGCACGAGCACGGCGTTGTCGCGGTCGGGGGACAGCTCGCCCCAGGTCTCGTAGGCGAGTCGGATGCCGGGCAGCGCCCGACCGCCTTCCGTCGTGAACGCGCCGAACGCGGCGAACCGGCGCTCGCCGGCCGGATCGCCGTCGCGCCAGGCGCCCGTCGCCGGGGGACGTCCGCGCAGGAGACGCGCGTCGGCCTCCGTGATCGGCGCGCTCGGCACCGTGTCCTCGGAGGTCTGCCAGTCCATACGCTCCATTCTCCCGGCTCGCCCGGCGCGCGAACCGACTGTTACGCCGGGCGGGGCCCACACGCACGAACTCCGCAGTCGATCGCGTGATCGGCTGCGGAGTTCGCGGCATCCTGCGGTGCTCGTGCGCCGCGGGAGGGGAGTGGGCTCAGGCGCGGGCGGCCTCGGAGACCTTGCGCGCGGCGGCGAGGGCCTGCGCGAGGTCGGCCTTGAGGTCCTCGACGTTCTCCAGACCCACCGACAGGCGCACGAGGCCGGGGGTCACACCCGTCGTGAGCTGCTGCTCGGGCGTGAGCTGCGAGTGCGTCGTGGATGCCGGGTGGATGACGAGCGAGCGCACGTCGCCGATGTTCGCGAGGTGGCTGAACAGCTCGAGCGCGTTGACGAACTCACGGCCGGCCTCCACGCCCCCCTTCAGCTCGAACGAGAGCACCGCGCCGACACCCTTCGGGGCGTAGCGGTTCGCGGCGGCGTACCAGGGCGAGGTGGGCAGGCCCGAGTAGTTCACCGAGGCGATGTCGTCGTGGTTCTCCAGCCACTCCGCGATCTCCTGCGCGTTCTGCACGTGACGCTCGATGCGCAGCGACAGGGTCTCGATGCCCTGGATGAGCAGCCACGCGCTCTGCGGCGAGATGGCGGCACCCAGGTCGCGCAGCAGCTGCACGCGGGCCTTGATGACGTAGGCCAGGCCGTCGCCGACCGCCTGCGTGTAGACCGCGCCGTGGTAGGAGGGGTCGGGGGTGGTCAGGCCCGGGAAGCGGTCGGCGTGCTCCGACCACGGGAAGGTGCCGCCGTCGACGATCGCGCCGCCGATGACGGTGCCGTGACCGCCGAGGAACTTGGTGGCCGAGTGCACGACGATGTCGGCGCCGTGCTCGAACGGGCGGATGAGGTACGGGGTCGCGATCGTGTTGTCGACGATGAGCGGCACCCCGGCCTCGTGCGCGACGTCGGCGACGGTGCGGATGTCGAGGACGTTGATCTGCGGGTTGCCGATCGTCTCCGCGAAGAACAGCTTCGTGTTCGGGCGGACGGCGCGGCGCCACTCCTCGGGGTCGTCCTGGTTCTCGACGAACGTGACCTCGATGCCGAGCTTGCCCAGCGTGTACTTGAACAGGTTGTAGGTGCCGCCGTAGATCGAGCTCGACGAGACGATGTGGTCGCCCGCCTCGGCGATGTTGAGCACCGCGAAGGTCTCCGCGGCCTGACCCGATGCGACGAGGAGGGCGCCGGTGCCGCCCTCGAGCGCGGCGATGCGCTGCTCGACGACATCCTGCGTGGGGTTCTGGATGCGGGTGTAGATGTTGCCGAACTCGGCCAGAGCGAAGAGGTTCGCGGCGTGGTCGGCGTTGTCGAACACGTAGGAGGTGGTCTGGTAGATCGGGGTGGCGCGCGCCTTCGTGACCGGATCGGGCTGGGCGCCCGCGTGGATCTGCGTGGTCTCGAAGCGCCAGTTCTCGGATGCGGACATGTCGGGCTCCATCGGGGTATCGGGAAGTGGAGGGGTGCCGGGACGGACGCCGCGGCCACCACCGAGAGTAGGGATCGGCGTCGTTGTCAACAACGGGTGGGAAATGTGACGTAACGAATTCGGCTCCCGACGGCATCCGGCACCGTGACGTAGCGTGGGGGCATGACTTCGCAGCAGGGGACCAGACGAGCCGTGGTGACGGGTGCGAGCTCGGGGATCGGAGCCGCCACGGTGCGGGCCCTCCGGGCGAGCGGGTGGGAGGTCGTGGGCGTCGCGCGCCGCGCCGACCGCCTCGCCGCCCTCGATGCCGAGGTCGGCTCCGCGTCGTTCGCGGCGGACCTCTCGAACGCGGCGGACGTCGCCGCGCTCGTCGAGCACCTGGCCGCGACCGGTCCGCTGCACGCGCTCGTCCACGTCGCGGGCGGCGCGCGCGGCACCGACCGGGTCGAGGACGGCGATCCCGCCGACTGGCGGTGGATGTTCGAGGCCAACGTGCTGTCGGCCCAGCTGGTGACCGCCGCGGTGCTGCCGCTGCTGCGTGCGGCGATCGGCGCCGGCGGCCACGCCGACACCCTGTACGTGACCTCGACGGCCGCCCAGACGGCGTATCCCGGCGGCGCCGGCTACAACGCCGCGAAGGCGGGCGAGGCGATGCTCGTGCACGCCCTCCGCCTCGAGCTGAACGGCGAGCCGATCCGGGTGACGGAGATCGCGCCGGGGATGGTCTACACCGAGGAGTTCACGCTCAACCGGCTGGGCGGCGACCGTGCCACCGCCGAGAAGGTTTACGAGGGCGTCGAGAATCCGCTCGTCGCGGACGACGTCGCCGACGTGATCGCCTACGCGCTGAATGCGCCCGGGCACGTCAACCTCGACCTCGTGACGATGCGGCCCGTCGCCCAGTCCGCGCAGCACCTGCTCGCGCGCGGGCGCCTCCGCCCGCGCGGCTGACCCCGCGGCGCGCCCGCCGCGGCGATGCGTCAGGAGGCGGGAGCGTCGGAGAAGGCCACCTTCGGGACGAACACGAGCAGCAGGGCCGCGAGGAAGCCGCCGCCGGCGCAGATCGCCCACACCGTGAGGTAGCCGCCGAGGGAGGCCGCGGTCTGGCTGGCCACGGCGCCGGCGCCGGCGGCGAGCACCACACCGAACACGGCCGACGAGAACGAGCCGCCGATGGTCTTGGTCGTGTTGGTCAACGCCGTCGCGATGCCCGTCTGCCCGCGCGGGGCGGCGGCGGCCGCGGCCGCCGGGAGCGCCCCGACGAGCGCACCGCAGCCGAGACCGGCGATCGAGAGGTTCAGCAGCACCTGCCACAGCTCGAGGTGGAACGGCAGGAAGAGGAGATACCCCACGCCCACCAGCAGGGAGGCCCCGATCAGCACGATCCGCGGGCTCGCCCGCCGCGACGTGATCGCGAACAGCACGGCTCCCACGATCAGCGACACCAGGTACACGCCGATGATGTTCGAGCGCTCCGTGGCATCCAGGCCGAGGCCGTACCCGATCGAGGGATCGGTGCCGGCATACGTCGACAGCGGTCCCTGGGCGCCGAGGAGGCTGATCCCGATGAGGAACGCGGTGGCCTGCACCGGCCACATCTCCGGTCGCCGCAGCACGCGGATGTCGACGGCGGGGTCGTCCTGGCGCAGCTCGTAGCGCACGAACCAGACGAGCACGCCCGCGCCCGCGACCAGCAGCGCCACGACCCAGAACCAGGCGCCGGAGCCGAGTGCGAGCTCGCCGATCATCCGCATCCAGGCGAGCCCGCCCGTGATCAGCAGGAGCGCCCAGGCGAGCAGCACGAACCCCCAGGTGTCGAGGCGTCGTCCGCCCTCGGGGACGGACTCGGGGACGCCGACCCAGATGACGAGGGCGACGACCGTCACGGCGATCGCCGGCACGACCAGCGTGGCGGTGAGGTTCTGCCCGGTCGCCGCGAAGATGCGCCCCGCGGCGAGGGCGCCGATGATCGCTCCGGCCTGCAGCCCGACGACGAGCAGGCCCGCGGCGCGGCGGGTCGTGGACACGCCCCGCTGCTGGACGCGTCCGCGCTCGAAGATGAGCGCGATCTCCAGCGGCAGCCAGACGACGTAGAAGCCCTGCAGCGCCCAGGCGATCAGGAAGCTCCAGAACGAGGTCGCGAACACGAGCCACCACGTCGCCCCGGCAGTGAGGATCGCGGCGATCAGCAGGATGCGCTTGTGCCCGTACATGTCGCCGAGCTTGGCGAGCACCGGGACGACCAGTGCCGACAGCAGCAGCTGCGCCGCCTCGAACCAGTTGACGTCCGAATCGTGGATGCCGAGGGAGACGACGATGTCGCTGAACAGCGGCACGTAGTAGCCCTGCAGGATGCCGCTGACGATCTCCACCAGGATGAACCAGCCGATCAGGCCGGCGGTGATGCCGAAGCCGGCGGGGAGCCGGGCGGAGCGGGCGCGGGAGGTCTTCGCCGTCGAAGAGCCTGCAGTGGGGGAGGTCACGGCGTTCACTCTAGCCACGCGTGACGGCGGGCGGCGGCACCGACGCCTAGGCTGAATGCCGTGACCAGCGAGCGCGAAGTGTTGACATGGGACGGTTTCGGCGAGGCGACCCGGGCGCTGTCCCGATCGATCGTGGCGGACGGGTTCGTGCCCGACGTCGTGGTGGCGATCGCGCGCGGCGGGCTGCTGCCCGGCGGCGCCATCGCGTACGGCCTCGGCGTGAAGAGCTGCGGCGCGCTGAACGTGGAGTTCTACACGGGCATCGGCACGGTGCTCGAGGCGCCGGCGCTGCTGCCGCCCGACCTCGACCTCGGCTACCTGCCGGGCAAGCGCGTGTTGCTCGTCGACGACGTCGCCGACAGCGGACGCACGCTGGCGCTCGCCGTGAAGATGCTGCGCGACGCGGATGCCGATGTGCGCTCGGTCTGCATCTACACGAAGCCCGGCAGCGTCGCCCGGCCCGACTACTCCTGGCGTGAGACCGACCGCTGGATCGACTTCCCGTGGTCGGCCGCCGGCTCCGTCATCGAGGAGGATGCCGGCGCGGAGGCGAGCGCCTGATGGCGATGACGCTCGATGAGCTGGCCGGTGCCGGGCTCATCGACGCGGACTGGGCGTCCGCGCTCGCGCCGGTCGCCCCGGATATCGCCGCCCTCGGCGAGCGGCTGCGCGCCGAGACGGCCGCCGGACGCCCCTACCTGCCCGCGGGCGACAAGGTGCTCCGCGCGTTCGCGCGCCCCCTGTCCGCGGTGAAGGTCCTCATCGTGGGTCAGGACCCGTACCCGACGCCCGGTCACCCGATCGGCCTGTCGTTCGCCGTCGACGCGCACGTGCGGCCCCTGCCGCGGAGCCTCGCGAACATCTACCAGGAGCTCGAAGCCGACCTCGGCATCCCGAGAGCGCCGCACGGCGACCTCTCCGCCTGGAGTGACCAGGGCGTCATGCTGCTCAACCGCGTGCTGACGGTGGCGCCCGGGGCTCCCGCGTCGCATCGCGGGTGGGGGTGGGAGAAGGTGACCGAGCACGCCATCCGCACGCTGGTGGCCCGCGAACGCCCGCTCGTGGCGGTGCTGTGGGGGCGGGATGCCGCGAACCTGCGGCCGTTGCTCGGGGCGACCCCGATCGTCGAATCGGCTCATCCCTCACCGCTGTCGGCCAGCCGGGGCTTCTTCGGCTCTCGGCCGTTCTCGCGCGTCAACGAGCTGCTGGCGCAGCAGGGTGCGTCCGCCGTGGACTGGCGCCTAGGCTGAGCGTCATGTTGGAGGAGGAGTACGAGAAGACGCGACGGCGGCTGCCGGCGCATCTGCGGCGCGCCGAGCAGGAACGACCGTTCGCGTACGAGATCCGTCCCGTGCGGGATGCCGACATCCCCGACATCCGCGAGATCTACAACCACTACGTGACGAACTCCGTCGTGACCTTCGACGAGAAGAAGTGGACGCTCGCGCAATGGCGCGAGAAGGTCGCGCACCTGTCGCGGCTGGGCATGCCGTTCCTGGTGGCGCAGTCGCCGAGCGGGCAGATCCTCGGCTACGCGCTCGTACAGCCCATGTCCGCCAAGTCCGCGTATCGCTACAGTGTCGAGAACTCCATCTACCTGGGGCAGGCGGCCACCGGGAAGGGGCTGGGGCGTGCGCTGCTCGAAGCGCTCATCGCGGCGAGCGAGGCCGCCGGCATCCACCAGATGGTCGCCGTCATCAGCGACAAGGGTGCCGAGTCGTCGATCGCCCTCCACGAGAAGCTCGGCTTCGTCGAGGTCGGGCGGATGGGCCGGGTCGGCTTCAAGTTCGGTCGCTGGCTGGGCACCATCTACCTGCAGAAGCAGCTGTCTCCCGTCAAGAAGAAGCGCTCGCTGTTCTCGCGATCCGAGCGCTGACCGGCCGCCGTCGCCCGCCGGCCCGTCGCCCGCGGAGGCGCCACCCCGCCCCTGCTCGCGGAGGCGCCGTGACGAACGCCGGACTTCTCGGCCGGCCCCGAGGGGTACCCGCGGTATTCGGGCGCCCTCCCGGGCCGCCGCGCGGATTGTCCGACGCTCGTCACGGGGGCACAGCCCGGCGAGGCAGGCCGAGCCGGGCGGGGTCGGGCTCAGCCCGCGGATCCGCGCGCGCGGACGGCGTCGAGCAGCTCGCGCCACGGGCCGCGCGCCTGGTCCTCGCCGATGACGGCGCGGTGACGTCGACCGCGCAAGTCGGCGTCGATCGTCCAGGTGAAGCGATCGGCGCCGTCGGCCGGTGGGGGATCGGATGCCGTGGCCTCCCACGGGCAGCGCCCGACGAGCGCGATCCAGGTCGCGGACTCGTGCGGGGGAGCGCTCACGCTCCAGCGGCGGGTGAGCCCCGCGAACCCGCCGGAGCGGGTGACGCTCAGGAACACCTCCGGCTCGCCCTGCTCGGCAGGGTCAGACGTGGGGCCTGGATCGGGGTGATTCGTCACGGGCGGTCACGCCGACGGCGTTCCACGCGGTGCGGACGGCCTCGGCTTCCTCCGAGTCCTCACCGTACTCCCGCTCGGCGGTCGCCGTCGTGGCCGCCGCGAAGGTCGCGAAGTCGGCCGTGCGCGACAGCGAGCCCGAGGTGACGGTGGTGTACCAGATGCGTCCGGCGCGCTCCCATGCGAAGCCGCCGAGGGCGGTGGCGACGAGGTGGAACGCCTTGTTGGGGATGCCCGAGTTGATGTGGACGCCGCCGTTGTCCTCGGCGGTGTCGACGTAGTCGCGCATGTGGGCGGGCTGCGGGTCGCGGCCGAGCACGTCGTCGTCGTACGCCGTGCCCGGTGCGCTCAGCGAGCGCAGGGCGACGCCCTGGACGGCGTCCGTGAAGATCCCGGCGCCGATCAGCCACGTCGCGTCGGCGGCGCTCTGGCGGCGGAGGTGCTGCTCGGTGAGGGCGCCGAAGACGTCGGCCACCGATTCGTTGAGCGCGCCGGACTGTCCGCGGTAGTCGAGACCGCCGCCGTGCTCGATCACGCCGTGGCCCAGCTCGTGCCCGATGACGCTGATCGACCCGGTGAAGCCGCGGAACACCTCGCCGTCGCCGTCGCCGAAGACCATCCGTTCGCCGTTCCAGAACGCGTTGTCGTAGCGATCGCCGTAGTGCACGGTCGCCTCGAGGGTGCCGCCCGCGCCGTCGATCGACCGCCGGGAGAACGCATCCCAGAACAGTTCGAAGCTCGCCCCGAGCCCGTCGGACGCCTCGTCGACCGCCGGGTCGCCCGAGGCCGGATCGTCCTCGCCGCGCACGCGCACGCCGGGCAGCTGCTCGCGGTGCTGCGCGTCGGAGATCACACGGTCGGGGGCGGGCTCGCCGCTCACGACGAGCGCATCGCCGTCGACCGAGAGGTCGAGCCGGGCGCGATCGGGACGCGACGGATGGTAGGTGCGCACGATCGCGAGCGTCGCCCGGGCGGCCTCCGCCGCGGCCTCGAGGTGAGGAGCCTGCGCGGCGGCGAGGCGGGACAGCAGGTACGGGGGGACGATGGCCGGCATGGCGTCACCCTACGCCCGGCTACCGACGCCCGTCTGCGTCCCGCGGCGGGTCGATCACCGGGATCGATGCGAGCAGACGCCGCGTGTAGGCGACCTGAGGGGCGAGGAGCACCTTCTCCGTCGGGCCCTCCTCGACGATCCGCCCGTCCTTCATGACGATGACCTCGTCGCACAGGTTCTGCACCACGCCGATGTCGTGCGAGACCATCACGAGGGTGAGCCGCTCGCTCTCGCGCAGCGCGCGCAGCAGCTCGAGGATCTGCGCACGCACGGTGACGTCGAGGGCCGACAGCGGCTCGTCGCCGACGAGGATGCGCGGACGGTGCACGATCGCGCGGGCGAGGGCGACGCGCTGACGCTGGCCGCCGGAGAACTCGTGCGGGTAGCGGTCGGCCATCTCGGCGTCCAGCCCGACCGCCTCCAGCACCTCCCGCACCCGGGCGCGCCGGTCGCCCGGGATGCCGAGCGCCCACAGGGGCTCGCCCACGATCCGGCCGACGCTCATGCGCGGGTCGAGCGACGCGTAGGGGTCCTGGAAGACGATCCCCGTCTCGCGGCGCAACCAATGCAGCGAGCGGGCGGATGCGCCGGCGTCGACGCGGCGACCGGCGACCGTGACGGTGCCCGTCGAGGGGCGGTCGAGTCCGAGCAGGATGCGCACGAGGGTCGACTTGCCGGAGCCGGACTCGCCGATGATGCCCACGGCCGATCCCTCGAAGACGTCGATGTCGGCGTCGTCGAGCGCCGTCGTCCACCGCGCCGGCTCGAGCAGTCGGGTGCCGCGCTGGCGGAAGCGGCGGCTCAGCCCGCGTCCGCTGAGCAGGGGCGAGGCGTCGCTCACGAGATCCCTCCCGGGCGCCACAGGGTGGCGGTCGCGTCGCGCAGGAGTCCCTGCGTGACGGGGGATGCCGGTGCGGTGAGCAGCCGGGAGAGCGGTCCGTGCTCGATGACCCGTCCCTCGTCGAGCACGACCGCGTGGGTGGCGATCTGCGAGAGCACCGCGAGGTCGTGGGTGATGAACACGAGCGACATCCCATCGCGGGTGACGAGACCCGCCAGCAGGTCGAGCACCTCCGCCTGGATCGTCACGTCCAGCGCCGTGGTGGGCTCGTCCGCGATGAGCAGCCGGGGGCGGCAGGCCAGGGCCATCGCGATGGCGACGCGCTGTCGCTGACCGCCGGAGAGCTGGTGCGGATAGCGCCGCACGATCTGCGCCGGCTCGGGCAGGCGCACCCGCTCCGCCTCCGCGATCGCGCGCACCGCGGCATCCCGGCGTCCGAGGCCCTCGTGGATGCGCACCGACTCGGCGATCTGACGCCCGACGGTGCGGATGGGGTTGAGGGCGGTGCGCGGCTCCTGGAACACGATGCCGATCTCGTCGCCGCGCAGCCGCGCGAGCTCGCGGTCGGGGAGGCCGATCAGCTCGCGGTCGTCCCAGCGGATGCTGCCCGACGCCGTCGCGGCGTCCGGCAGGAGGCCGAGCACCGCGAGGGCGGTGAGCGACTTGCCCGAGCCGGACTCACCGATCAGCCCCACGCGAGCGCCGTCGGGCACGTCGAAGGAGACGCCGTCGACGACACGACGGCCGTCGATCTCGATCACGAGGTCGCGCACCACGAGGCTCATGCGATCACCGCCGGGGTATGCGTCTGCGCGGCCGTGCGACGCCGCGACAGGGTGGGGTCGGTCGCCTCGCGCAGGGCGTCGCCGAGCAGGTTGAGTCCGAGGACGGTGATGGTGATCGCCAGACCCGGCCAGACCACGCTGAGCGGATGCACCGAGATGTACTGCTGGAGGTCCTTGAGCAGCAGTCCCCAGCTCGGCTCGGTGAGCGGCGCGCCGAAGCCGAGGTAGCTGAGTCCGGCCTCGGCGAGGACGGCGACCCCCATGCCCCACGACAGCTGCACGATGAACACGGGCGCGACGTTGGGCAGCAGATGCCGGTACAGGTTCTGGAACGGGGTGAGTCCGGCCGCGCGACCGGCGAGGACGAAGTCGCTGTGCAGCACACGCCGCAGCTCCGGGCGCGTGACGCGCGCGATGTTGACGCCGAATCCGATGCCGACCGACACGATCACCACCCAGAGCGAGCCGCCCCACACCGATGAGATCATCATGGCGATCAGCAGGACCGGGAAGGCGATCAGGATGTCCACGAGCACGGCCACCGTCTCGCGCAGCCAGCGGGCGGTCAGCGAGCCCAGCGCCGCGAGGGCGACGCCGATCACCGTCGCGACGAGCCCGGCGCCCAGCGCGACCCAGACGGTCGTGCGCGCCCCGGCCATCAGCAGGCTCAGGATGTCGCGGCCCGAGCCGTCCGTGCCGAGCAGATGCGGCCAGCCCGGGGGAGCCCACCGTCCGTCGACGTCGACGGTCTGCGGATCGAAGGGCAGCCAGAACCGCGCGACGAGCGCCACGACCCCGATCGCGAGGACCACCACGAGACCGAAGCGTCCCGTCGACAGCGACCAGAGCCGCCGCAGCCACTCGAGCCTTCTCATTCCGCCTCCCGCTGCCGGGGGTCGATGACCCGGTGGACGAGGTCGACGGCGAACCCGACCACGAGGACGAACCCGGTCAGCACGAGCAGTTCGCCCTGCACCTTCAGGAGGTCGCGCTTGCCGACGTCCTCCACCAGCATCCGTCCGATGCCGGGGAGGCTGAACAGCTGCTCGATGACGACGGCTCCGACGATGATCCCCGCGACCTGCAGCCCGAGCACCGTGATGATGGACAGCCCGACCGTGGGCAGGCCGTGGCGCAGGAGCGCCTGGGTGCGGGTGAGGCCCTTCGCGGCCGCGGTGCGGACGAAGTCCTGCCCCGTGGCCTGCAGGGTGGCCGAGCGGACGAAGCGCATCAGCATCGCACCCTCGACCACGCCGATCGTGATCGCCGGCAGCAGCAGGGCGCGGACGGCGGATGCGGGGTCGCTCCATCCTGCGCGGGGGAACCCCTGCGCGGGCAGCCAGCCGAGCCAGACCGCGAAGACGAGGACGAGCATCATGCCCGCCCACACGACCGGCACCGCCGCGACGGCCTGGGCGCCCACCGACAGCGCCGTGCCGTCGGGGCGTCCGCGGCGCATCGCCGACACGACGCCGAAGGGGAGGGCGATCACGAGCGCCACCGTCATGGCCATCAGCCCCAGCGGGATGGTGACCTGGGCCTTCTCGGCCAGCTGCGCCCCGACCGGCGCCCCGGTCAGCAGCGACTGCCCGAGGTCGCCGCGCAGCACCCCGCCGATCCAGGCGAGGTACTGCACGGGCAGCGGCTGGCCGAGGCCGAGGCGCTCGCGGATCGCGGCGACCTGCTCCGGACTCGAGTCGATCCCGGCGATGAGCTGCGCCACATCGCCGGGAAGGACCCGCAGCGTGAGGAAGATCAGCGCACTGGCGACGAACAGGCCCAGCAGGAGCAGGGCCAGTCGCGTCAGTACGTAGCGGATCACCCCTTGCTCTTGGCCAGTTCGGCGAGGTCGATGCGCTCGTTGACGTTGACCGAGGGGAAGCCGCTCACGTTGGTGGCGACCGCGACGACCGAGGCGCCGTTGTACAGCCAGTCGGCGGCCTGGTCGTCGGCGACGATCTTCGCGGCCTTCTTCAGCAGGTCGGCGGAGGTCTGCTCGTCGGTCGCGCTGAGCGACTGCTGGTAGAGCTTCTGCACCTCGGCGTTGTCGTAGGTGAAGTAGTAGTCCGGGTTCGCCCAGTTCTCGAAGTCACGCGCCTCGGTGTGCAGGACGAAGCTGAGGTCGTAGTTCTTGTTGATGTAGACGTCGTTGAGCCACGTCGGGAACTCGACGGCCTTCACCTTGAGCGTGATGCCCACGTCGTTGAGGTTCGACACGAGGATCTGCGACACCGTCGTCCCGTAGAACGAGGGGATCGTGAGGGTCAGCGTGAGATCGCTCACGCCCGCCTCCGCGAGCAGCTTCTTCGCGGCATCCGGATCGAACGGCGCCGTCGACGAGAGGTCCTCGTAGCCGGGGTCGAGCTCGGGGATGGGACCGTAGAGGGTCTGGCCCGCACCCAGCGCCTTCACGATGGCGTCGTGGTCGATGGCCTGGCGGATGGCCTGGCGCACGCGCTTGTCGGACAGCGGGGCCTTCGTCGCATTCATCGCGAGCGTGCCCTTGTCGGTGGACTTGCCGAGCACGAGCGCGAAGTCGCCGTTCGCCTCGACCTGGTCCTTGAGGTTCGCGTCGAAGCCGGTGACGACGTCGAGCTCGTGGGCGAGAGCGCCGTTGAGGGCCGCCTGGTTGTCAGGGATGTAGTCGAAGACGACCTCCTTCGCCTTAGCCTTGTCGCCCCAGTAGGCGTCGTTGCGGTCGAAGGTGATCGAATCGCCCTGCTTCCAGTTCGCGAGGGTGAACGGACCGGTGCCGTTGGCCTTCGTCTTGCGGTCGGTGGTGTCGTCCTTCTTCAGGACGAGGCCGGCGCGACCGGTGAGGTTCCACAGCAGGCTCGAGTCGGGCTCGCTGAGGGTGAGGACGATGTTCTGGCCGTTCGCGGCGATCGTCTGAACGCGCGCGAGGCGCTCGGAGTCGCGGTAGGCGGCGTTGTCCTTCACCTGCTGGAGCGACCAGACGACGTCCTCGGGCGTGAGGGGCGAGCCGTCGTGGAAGCTCACCCCCTCGCGGAGGGTGAACGTGTAGGTGAGGCCGTCGCCGGAGACGTCGTAGCTGCTGGCCAGCGCCGGCTCGATCTGCTGGTCGGGCGTGCGGGAGACGAGCCCCTGGTACACGTTGTCGATGAGGATCTGGTCGAGCGCGGCGCCGGCCGTCTCACGGATGTCGAGGTTGCTCGGCTCGGAGACCAGACGCACCGTCACGACGGCGTCGGGGTCGGGCGTGACCGCGGAGGCCGAGGTGTCGGGGGCGGCGCCGCCGGAGCAGGCGCTGAGCAGCAGGGCGCCGGCCGCGATGAGCGCGGCCGCGGCGACGGAGGTGCGGCGAAGCATGTGAGAGGTGTCCTTTCGGGGGCGCGGGCATGCGCCGTTGCTGTGCGCAGCGGCCCGCGGACTCTTGTGCGCGTTACAGCCTAGGCTTTGCCGGGCCCGTCGCGGTCATCGATCGTCGCAGCCCCGACACGGCGCGTCATGCAGCGCGTCGGGCCGGCCCCGCCTCAACCGCGGGCGACCTGTGCGATCAGTCGCGCCAGCTCGACCGGCTGCTCCTCCTGGACGTTGTGGCCCGAGACGATGTCGACCACGGATGCCGCGGGCAGGCGGCGCCGGAACTCGTCGGCATCCGCCGGCGTCACGAACCCGCGGGTGCCGCGTACGAGCGTGATCGGCGCGGCGACGGCCGCGAGATCGTCCCAGCCGCTCGCCGTCAGCGCGCCGCGCAGAGCGGCCTGCTGGGCGGCGGCGCTCGCGGCGGCATCCGGGTCGCCGGCGAGCGCGTTCGCGAGGTGGGCGAAGTGATGCTTCCACTCGATGCGGCCGTCCGCGCGGATGCGCGAGTTCAGCGTGACGCCGCGCGTCGCGGCCTCGCGCGACCCGCCGAGGCCGAAGGCGAGGGCGCGTTCGACGAGCTCCTCTCGGCTCGCCCAGTCGGTGGGCCCCGCGAAGAAGGCCGCGATCTGGGCGGCGTCGCCGTTGGGGTCGATGCCGGGAGTGATGTCGACGACGATCAGCTCGCGCACGAGGTCGGGGTGCGCCGCGGCGAGGGCCGCGCCGGTGAGGCCGCCGAGCGACTGCCCGACCAGCACCTGCGCGGCCGGTGCCCAGGCGGCGATCGCGGGGGCGATGTCGGCGGCCAGCACGCCGCCCGCGTACGTCGCGTCCGCCCGCCACGACGAGTCGCCGTGGCCGGGCAGGTCCACGGCCAGCGCCGGGAGCCCGAGGGCGAGCACCGTCGTGTCCCACGTGTGGGCGTTCAGGCCCGCGCCGTGCAGGAGGGTGACCTGCGGGGGAGCGAAGGCTCCGGTGGTCGGATCGCCGTAGTGGAGCGCGCTCACCGTGCGACCGTCCGGCAGCGTGTGGGTCAGCCGTCGGACCGGAGGCGGGGCGTCGATGCCGAGCTCCGCGGCCTGGGCCGCGAGGAAGGAGAACTCATCCATCCCGCCATTCTCCCCCCTCTCCCACCCAC